>DASSBT010000141.1:0-19494 GCA_035698465.1 Agromyces sp.
AGAACCGCGAGAAGCGCGACATGGTCGCACAGCTCGCGAACCGCGAGGGCAAGACCCTCGTGTTCTCGCGCACCCGCGCGTTCGCTGAAGACCTCACCGAGCACCTCGAGGACTACGGCATCCGTGCTGTCGCGCTGCATGGCGACCTCAACCAGTCGCGGCGCACGCGCAACCTGCAACAGCTGACCTCGGGTCGGGTGAACGTGCTGGTGGCGACGGATGTCGCGGCACGCGGCATCCACGTCGACGACATCGATCTCGTGATCCAGGCTGACGCGCCCGACGAGTACAAGACCTACCTGCACAGGTCGGGTCGTACCGGTCGCGCAGGCAAGGAGGGTCGCGTGGTGACACTCATTCCGGGCAACCGTCAGCGTCGCATGACCGAGTTGCTCGATCGCGCAGAGATCGATGTCGACTTCGAGCGCGTCGCGCTCGGTGATGACCCGTTCGGTGCGGCATCCGGGCCTGAGGTCAAGGCCGAACTCGCAGACTGAGTCGAGCGATCTTCGTGAGGGCGGCCCGCATCACCTGATGCGGGCCGCTTCGTCGCCGGGATGCCCCGACGCGAGCGTCCGCTCAGGCGCCCTTGCGCTTCAGGAACACATTCTCCTGGGCCTTTTCGCGCTTGGCGGCGCGTTTGTCCTTCAGGGTCGACTGGGGTGCCTTCTTCGCGCCATCGCCGCGCGCTGACTTGTTCGCCATTCCCGCTCCGATCATCTGCGTGCATGCCGGCCGTCGGCATGAACCAATGACCATAGCTCACTTCCTTCAGGAAGTCATTTCCCTGCTGACCGGGAAATTTTCTCGTAAACGGGCTATTCTGGTAGGTCACGTGAAAGAAAGGGCGCAACTATGGAGAAGTTCCTCCGACAGCTGCGATCACTCGATGCGAGCGACTTCGCGCAGCTCGCGACGGCGCACCACGCCACGCGGCGGCACCGCCGCGAACCGGCCTATCGCACCGCGCGCGAGAAGCTCACGCGCCTCGACGACGGCGGTGCCGTGGGCATCATGCTGCGCGAGGCCGTGATCGAGGCGATCCGGTCGAGCGGCTATGAAGGCGAGCAACTCCCGGCCATCACAGTGTCGTGGTGGACGGGTCTCGCACACGCGTTCCGAGCAGACCTGAGCGACGACGAGTTCGCGGCGCTCACGTCGGCGTGGGACTCGGCAGTCTCAGGTGCGGCACGCCGAGCACCCGACGAGCGGCTGGCGAGCGCCGGCTGACGTCGCGGCGCCGCTGACGGCGCCTGATCATGGAGCACCGGATGCCCCGACCGAACGTGGTCGGGGCATCCGTCTGTCGCGCACGAGCACCATGCATTCTCTGCATAGTGCGTTCGGTGTCGACCTCCGCACCCGCGAGCGCGATGGCGACGCTGCGGTGCTCCAACTGATGCGCTCCTGACGACCCTTGGCAGTTGTCGCAGATCTTGCGACAGCACCTCGAGGAATCGACCGAGTGGCGGTCGGGGCATCCGTTTGCCATAATTACTACCTGAACGGTCGGTCAGGAATTCTGCCCTGCACGCCGACCCGGTGCCTACGCTGGGCGAGTACGTTCCAACACGACAACGCGGTCAGGAGTGAGACATGGCAGAGGCCTACCTCGTCGGCGGAGTGCGCACGCCCGTCGGCCGCTACGGCGGTGCGCTCGCGAGCGTGCGACCTGACGACCTGGCGGCGCTCGTCGTCGGTGAGCTCGTGCGGCGCACCGGCCTCGATGTCGCGGGTGAGCTCGGGGCGATCGACGAGGTCATCCTCGGCGCCGCCAACCAGGCCGGAGAAGACAACCGCAACGTCGCGCGGATGTCAGTGCTGCTCGCCGGCCTTCCCGACGAGGTGCCCGGCATCACCGTGAATCGGCTCTGCGCCTCGGGCATGTCGGCGATCATCATGGCGTCGCAGGCCATTCGGGCGGGCGATGCCGACCTGATCATCGCCGGCGGCGTCGAATCGATGACGCGGGCGCCGTGGGTGCAGGCGAAGCCCGAGAAGGCATGGGCGCGACCCGGCGCCGCGCACGACACCTCGATCGGCTGGCGCTTCCCGAACCCCAAGCTGCTCGCGCGCGACAAGGCGACCTTCGCCATGCCCGAGACCGCCGAGGAGGTCGCGCGGGTCGACGGCATCACCCGCGACGAGGCCGACGCGTTCGCGCTGCGGTCGCAGCAACGTGCGACCGCGGCGATCCAGGCCGGACGCTTCGAAGACGAGATCGTCGGTGTGACGACGCACCGCGGCGAGGTGCTCGTCGATGAGGGGCCGCGACCCGAGACCACCCTCGAGGTGCTTGCTAAGCTGCGTCCGGTCGTCGCCGGCGGCTCAGTGGTGACGGCCGGCAACTCGAGTGCACTCAACGACGGGGCATCCGCGATCCTGGTCGCGAGCGGCGAAGCGGTCGAACGCTACGGGCTGACGCCGAGGGCGCGCATCGTGACCGGAACTTCGGCCGGCCTAGCACCCGAGATCATGGGCCTCGGGCCGGTGCCCGCCACCGAGAAGGCCCTCGAACGCGCGGGGCTCGACCTCGACGAGATCGGCTCGATCGAGCTCAACGAGGCCTTCGCCACGCAATCGATCGCGTCGATCAGGCGGCTCGGACTCGACGAGTCGCGCGTCAACGTCGACGGCGGAGCGATCGCGCTGGGGCATCCGCTCGGCTCATCCGGCTCGAGGCTCGTCGTGACCCTGCTCGGTCGCATGGAGCGCGAGGACTCGCGCTACGGCCTGGCCACGATGTGCGTCGGCGTCGGCCAGGGCACCGCGCTGATCGTGGAGCGCGTGTGATGAGTGAGGGTCTCGAGACGTCGCTTCGCTCCTCCTCGACCAGCGGTGAAGCGACGCTGCTCGTCGAGCGGCGTGACGACCGGGTGATCGCAACCCTCAATCGCCCCGACGTGCGCAACGCGATCGACCAGGCGACGATCGATGCCCTGCACCTGCTCTGCGCGGAGCTCGAGGCGATCCCTCGCACGCTCATCCTCACGGGTGCCGACGGCGTCTTCGCCTCGGGCGCCGACATCGCCCAGCTGCGTGAACGCGGGGCGGATGACGCGCGCGCGGGCATCAACGCGAACGCGTTCGTGCGCGTGGCCGAGCTGCCGATGCCCGTCATCGCGGCGCTCGACGGGTATGCACTCGGCGGTGGCGCTGAACTCGCCTACGCGGCCGACATCCGTATCGCCACACCCGCGCTCAAGATCGGCAACCCCGAGACCGGCCTCGGCATTATCGCCGCAGCGGGTGCGAGCTGGCGTCTCAAGGAGATCGTGGGCGACGCGCGCGCGATCGAACTGCTGCTGACCGGTCGCACGATCGGCGCCGACGAGGCGTTGTCGATCGGACTCGTCAGCGAGCTGCATCCGGCAGACCAGTTGCTGGATGCCGCGCACGCCATCGCCGATCGCATCGGCCGCAACGATCGCGCCGCGACGATCGCGACGAAGCGCGTGTTCCGAGCGCCCCGCGAGGCGCACCCTGCGGTGGACCTCGACGAGCAGGCCGTGCTCTTCGAGAGCCCTGAGAAGCATCGGCGCATGACCGAGTTCCTCGAGAGGAAGACGAAGTGAGCAACGGGCACGAGCGGGATCTCGATACGCGTCCTCCTTCGTCGAGCGCTACTCGATCGCCGGGGGATACGCGTCCTGATGCGCGCAGCGCTACTCGATCGCCGGCGAGCGGGGCACCGGCCGACGTCGGCGTGCTCGGCGGCGGGCGAATGGGCGCCGGCATCGCGCATGCGTTCCTGCTCGCGGGGTCGCGAGTGACCGTCGTCGAGCGTGATGCGGATGCCGCGGCCGCGGCCTCGGCGCGCGTGCGAGAGTCGATCGAGGCATCCGTCGCCCGAGGCAGCGCTGACGAGGACGCCGCGGCCATCGGCGCACGATTCGCGACGAGCACCGAAGTCGGCGACTTCGCCCGCTGTGGACTCGTCGTCGAGGCGGTGCCCGAAGACCTCGAGCTGAAGATCGACGCGCTCACCCGCGTCGAGGCGGTGATCGGCGCCGACGCGGCGCTCGCATCGAACACCTCGTCGATCTCGATCGACCAGCTCGCCGCGCTGCTCGAGCGGCCGGCGCAGTTCCTCGGCATGCACTTCTTCAACCCGGTGCCGGCATCGAAGCTCGTCGAGATCGTGCGCGGCGATGCCACCGACGGCACCCTCGTCGCCCAGGCGCGAGAGTGGGTCGATGCGATCGGCAAGACCCCGATCGTCGTGACGGATGCCCCCGGGTTCGCGTCGTCGCGCCTCGGCGTCGCCCTGGGTCTCGAGGCGATCCGCATGCTCGAAGACGGAGTCGCCTCTGCCGAGGACATCGACAACGCGATGACGCTCGGCTACAAGCATCCGGTGGGCCCGCTGCGGCTCACCGACATCGTCGGCCTCGACGTGCGGCTCGGCATTGCCGAGTACCTGTCGTCGACGCTCGGCGAGCGATTCGCTCCGCCCGCGCTGCTGCGGCGCATGGTCGCCGACGGCAAGCTCGGTCGCAAGACCGGAGAGGGTTTCTACCTGTGGGACGCGCCATGAACGCACTTCGGGGGTTGAGGAGGCGCGCCGGCGCCCACGGTGAGACGGTCGCAGAGCGACCTCCTCAACCCACGGCAATGACGACGACGAAGGAGAACCGATGAACGAGATCCTGCCGAGCTATGTGAACGGCGAGTGGTGGACACCGACCGTGCCGGTTCAGGGACCGGGAGCGACCGAGGTGCGCGACGCATCGACCGGGGAACTCGTCGCACGCGTGAGCACTGAAGGACTCGACCTCGGCGCCGCGCTCGAGTACGGTCGCACCGTCGGGCAGGCGAGTCTCGGCGAGCTCACCTTCCACCAGCGTGCGGTGCTGCTGAAGAAGTTCGCCCTCGCGCTCACCGAGCGCAAAGCCGAGCTCTACGAAATCTCGAGCCGCACGGGGGCGACGAAGCAGGACTCCTGGGTCGACATCGACGGCGGCATCGGCGTGCTCTTCACCTATTCGTCGAAGGGTCGGCGCGAGATGCCGAACTCGAAGGTGTACGTCGATGGCGCCGTCGAGAATCTCTCGAAGGACGGCTCATTCCTCGGGCGGCATATCTACACGCGGCTGCCGGGCATCGCCGTGCAGATCAACGCGTTCAACTTCCCGGTCTGGGGTTCGCTCGAGAAGTTCGCTCCCGCCTTCCTCGCGGGCATGCCCACGCTCGTGAAGCCTGCGACGCCGACGGGGTATCTCGCCGAAGCGTTCGTCCGCATCCTCGTGGAGTCGGGGCTGTTGCCCGAGGGTTCGCTGCAGCTCGTCTCGGGCAGCGTGCCCGACCTGTTCGACCACCTGCGACTCGGCGATCTCGTGGCGTTCACCGGGTCGGCGTCGACCGCCGAGAAGCTGCGGCAGCATGAGGCCGTGCAGACCGGCGGCGTGCGGTTCACCGTCGAGACCGATTCGATCAACGCCTCGGTGCTCGGCACCGACGCGGTCGCCGGCACGCCCGAGTTCGACGCCTACGTCAAGCAGCTCGTCGTGGAGATGACGACGAAGGCGGGCCAGAAGTGCACGGCGATCCGCCGGGCGATCGTGCCTGCGGCATCCGTCGACGACGTCGTCGAGGCGGTGCGTGCCCGCATCGCCGAACGCGTCGTGGTCGGTGACCCGCGCGCCGAAGGGGTCACGATGGGGCCGCTCGCCTCGCTCGCGCAACGCGATGAGGTGCTTCGCCAGGTCGGAAAGCTCGAGGCGGCAGGTGGCGAGCTCGTGGTCGGATCGATGGATGCCCCGAGCGTCAGTCAAGCCGAGGGCGCGAGCGGTGCGGCATCCGACGGCGCGTTCGTCGGCCCGATGCTGCTGAGGTTCGCGGATGCCTCGTCCGAGGCGGTGCACGAGGTCGAGGCGTTCGGCCCGGTCGCGTCGATCCTCGGCTACGACTCGATCGACGAGGCCGTCGCGCTCGTCGCGCGGGGCGGCGGCTCGCTTGTGACGAGCGTCGCGACGCATGACCCCGAGGTCGCGGTGGCGCTGGCGCGCGGCATCTCCGCGTACAACGGGCGCGTGCTGTTCCTCGATCGCGACAACGCGCGCACGTCAACCGGCCACGGATCGCCGTTGCCGAACCTCGTGCACGGCGGACCCGGTCGCGCCGGTGGCGGCGAGGAGCTCGGCGGCGTGCGCGCGGTACTGCACCACATGCAGCGCACGGCCGTGCAGGGTTCGCCCGAGATGCTCACCGCGCTGACCGGCGTGTGGCACGCGGGCGCGGCGTCGCAGCCCGGCGGCACGCACCCGTTCCGCAAGTCACTCGCCGAACTCAAGATCGGCGACCAGGTCGTGAGCGATTCGCGTACCGTGACGCTCGAGGACATCGAGACGTTCGCGGCATTCACGGGCGACACGTTCTATGCGCACATGGACGAGGAGGCGGCATCCGCGAACCCGTTCTTCCCCGGCCGCGTCGCGCACGGCTACCTGCTGGTGTCGTGGGCTGCAGGTCTGTTCGTGGATGCCGCACCAGGGCCGGTGCTCGCGAACTCGGGCCTCGACAACCTCAAGTTCGTGACGCCGGTGTCGCCGGGCGACTCCATTCGCGTCGAGCTCACCGCGAAGCAGATCACGCCGCGCGAGACCGACGAGTACGGCGAGGTGCGTTGGGATGCGGTGCTCCGCAACCAGAACGACGAGCTCGTGGCGTCGTACGACGTGTTGACGCTCGTGGCGAAGCAGCAGGCGCCCGTGGCGGCCGAGTAGCTTGCGGTTTGGCTCCCTGAGCTCGTCGAAGGGTCGGCCGCTGGATGGACGCCGGTGATGGTCGTCCCAACAGATGCCCGGTACTCCGGCACTTCGGTACCGACGTTTCAGGGGAAACCATCGAGCAGGCGCGGTGATCGGATCGCGCACGCGCGGTGATCCGTCGCGCACGCGGCGATCGCACCTCAGCCGCGAAGCGCGAGCACGAAGGGCAGCACTCCGGTGGCACCGGCCTGGCGCAGGGTGCGGGCGGCGACGGTGAGCGTCCAGCGGCTGTCGGCCTGGTCGTCGACGAGGAGGATGCCGCCCTGCGGAATGTCGAGGCCTTCAACGGTGAATCGATCCCACAGCCCTGCGAGCCGGAAGGCGCTGTTGCCGCCTGGCTGCCCGGTGGGGCCACCGCCGGCGTGACCGAGCGCGCCGAGGTACGGCAGGCGGCCGACCTCGGCGAGGGCACGACCGAGCGAGTCGACGAGCAGCGGTCGCGACCGCGAGGGCATCGAGACGACCGCGACGGGTCGCTCTGCCCAACCCCACTCCGCGAGCACGCGCACGCACGCCGCGACGAGTTGCGGCGTGACCGGCCCGTCGGGGGCGCCCGGCGAAAACAGTTCACGCAGCGTGCCGCCCCAGCCGAGGTCGGTGAGGCGCGCGAGTGCACGACCTTCTGACGCGCGTTCGTCTGTGGCGATTCGGCCCTTCACGGGCACGCCGAGTTGGTCGGCACCGGTGGGCCACATCGCGCGCGGCTCGATGGGCACGCCGACGCGGTCGAGGGATGCCGCGGCGGACTGCGTCGCCGATGCCTCGACCTCGCCCGGATACCACGCGCCCGCGCAGTTGTCGCAGCGCCCGCAGGGCGCCGCCGTCGCGTCGTCGAGTGAGCGCTGGAGGAAGGCCATGCGGCATCCGTCGGTCTCTTCGTAGTCGATCATGTGCTGCTGTTCGGCCTCGCGCTCGGCGGCGATGCGCTCGTACCGCTCGGCGTCGTAGATCCACGGTTCGCCGGTGACGACCCAGCCGCCCTGCACGCGGCGCACCGCGCCGTCGACATCGAGCACCTTCAGGAGCAGCTCGAGCGGCGTGCGGCGGATGTCGACGAGTGCCTCGAGGGCGGGCGTGGAGGTCGGCGCGTCGGAGAGGGCGGCGAGCACGCGTTCGGCCCGATCTTGGTCGGGCATCGAGGCGGTGGCGAAGTAGTGCCAGATCGCGCGATCTTCGGTGCCGGGCAGCAGCAGCACATCGGCAGTCTCGGTGGCGCGCCCTGCACGACCGACCTGCTGGTAGTAGGCCACCGGCGAGGACGGGGCCCCGAGATGCAGTACGAACCCGAGGTCGGGCTTGTCGAAGCCCATGCCGAGCGCGCTCGTGGCCACGAGCGCCTTGACCTCGTTGCGCTTCAGCATGCCCTCGGATTCGGCACGCTCGTCGGGGTCGGTCTGCCCCGTGTACGCGCGCACATCGTGGCCGCGCTCGCGCAACAGGCGCGCCGTGTCGTTCGCCGCGGCGACGGTGAGGGTGTAGATGATGCCCGAGCCGGGCAGGTCGGCGAGGTGGCTGAGCAGCCATGCGAGTCGGGTCGAGTCGGGAAGCCGGAGCACGCCGAGCCGCAGCGACGTGCGAGCGAGCGGACCGCGGATCGTGACGACAGCCGCGTCCTCGAAAGTGGGAGCACCATCTGCCGCGTCGGGAGTTGCCGTGCCGAGTTGCTCGGCGACATCTGCCACGACCCGGCTGTTCGCCGTCGCCGTCGTGGCGAGCACCGGCACGCCGGCGGGCATCCGCGAGATGAGCTCGCGCAGGCGCCGGTAGTCGGGCCGGAAGTCGTGGCCCCAGTCGCTGATGCAGTGCGCCTCGTCGACGACGAGCATGCCGATGCGTCGCACCAGCGCCGGCAACTGCTGTTCGCGGAACGAGGGGTTGTTCAGCCGCTCGGGAGACACGAGCAGCACATCGACCTCGTCGCGGTCGAGCCGCTGCAGCACGTCGCTCCACTCGTGCGGGTTCGTCGAGTTGATGGCGACCGCCCGTACGCCAGCGCGTTCGGCTGCGGTGATCTGGTCGCGCATCAGGGCGAGCAGTGGCGACACCAGCACCGTGGGCCCTGCACCGCGTCGACGCAGCAGCAGCGTCGCGACGAAGTACACGGCCGACTTGCCCCAGCCTGTGCGCTGCACGACGAGCGCACGGCGTCGCCCGTCGACGAGCGCTTCGATCGCCTCGAACTGCCCCTCGTGGAACTCGGCATCTGGTCGCCCGACGAGCTCGCGCAATGCGTCGAGCGCCGCGGCCCGCAGGTCGGTGGACGAGGTGGTGACCGTCATGCGTCAACTCTTGCCGATGCCCCTGACAGTCAGCCACGTGAGGGCGGGCCGAGGCGACTCAGTGCGCCGGCTCCCACCCGATGGCGGGCGCGATGTGCTCGGCGATCGCGGCGAGGAGCCGCGTGTTGTAGTCGACCCCGAGTTGGTTCGGCACGGTGAGCATCAGCGTGTCGGCCGCGGCGACGGCCGCGTCCTGCGCGAGCTCTGGGGCGATGGCATCGGGCTCGCCGATGTAGCTCTTGCCGAACCGGGCGATGCCGCCGTCGAGGAAGCCGACCTGGTCTTGGGTGTCGTGGCCCAAGCGGCCGCCGAAGTACCGGCGGTCTTCGTCGGTGATCAGCGGGATGACACTGCGCGACACCGACACGCGCGGCGTGCGCTGCCAACCCGCGCCGGCCCACGTGTCGCGGAAGAGCTGGATCTGCTCGGCCTGCAACTCGTCGAACGGCACACCCGTGTCTTCGGTGAGCAGCGTCGAGCTCATCAGGTTCATGCCCTGCTCGGCGGCCCATTGGGCGGTGGCGCGGGTACCCGAGCCCCACCAGATGCGGTCGGGCAGCCCCGGCGACTGCGGCTGGATGGGGAGTGCCCCGCTCGAGCCCGTCATCTTCGGGTCGGCGGGAGCGACGCCCGCGCCCGAGATGGCAGCGCGGAACAGCTCGGTCTTCGATCGAGCGAGTTGGGCGTCGTCTTCACCCTCGGGCGGAACGTACCCGAAGCTGTGCGCACCGTTGAGCGCCGGCTCGGGCGATCCGCGGCTGACTCCGAGCTGCAGGCGCCCCTCGCCGCCGGCGTGCGCGCTGATCAGGTCGGCGGCCGCGGCCTCTTCGGCCATGTACAGCGGATTCTCGTAGCGCATGTCGATGACGGCCGTGCCGATCTCGATACGGCTCGTGCGCGCGCCGATCGCGGCGAGCAACGGGAAGGGGCTCGCGAGTTGCCGGGCGAAGTGGTGCACGCGGAAGAACGCACCGTCGATGCCCAGCTCTTCGGCCGCGATCGCGAGCTCCATCGACTGCACGAGGGCGTCGCCTCCGGTGTTCGTGCCCGACTGCGGCGACGGATGCCAGTGGCCGAAGGACAGGAATCCGATGCGCTTCTTCACACCTGAGTCAGCGCTCTGAGGCATCCGCCCATTCCCATCTCTGCGCGGGCCCGCATGAATACGACATCTGCCGGATGCCGGGCCGCCGCCTTAGGGAGGAGTTTATGGGAGTAGGACGACGAATCGGAGTGAATCATGCTGATCTCAGAACTGAGCTTCCTCCACCTGCAGGCGGAGCGCGAGGCGCAGTTGACACGCGAGCTCGAACGTCGACGGGTGGCGCTCGAACGCCTCGATGCGCAGGCGGCTCGGTCGACGCAGTCGATGCCGTCGACGAGCCGTGTGCGTCAGGCGCGGGTGGTGACACGCGAGCGGATGCCGCGTGCCAGGCGCGAAGCGAGTGGCTCGCCGCGTGCCTCATCAGCGACGATCGCCTCGTCAACCACGCTTGCCTGCTCACAATGTTAGTGACTATCATTTTCAGGTGACCAACTCGACGACTGACACGACCCCTCGGTCTTCCAAGCGCGAGCGCACCCTGCTCGCGCTCGTGGAGGCCGGACTCGAGCTCTTCGAGCGGCGCGGGTACGAAGCGACCACGGTCGCCGACATCGCACGTGCCGCCGGGGTCACCGAGATGACGTTCTTCCGCTACTTCCCGGCGAAGGAGCAGCTGCTGCTCGACGACCCGTACGACCCGGTGCTCGTGACGGCGATCGCCGCGCAGCCGCGCACCGATCCGCCGTTCCTCCGCGCGGCGCGCGGCGTGCGCGCGGCGTGGCGCGCGCTGCCCGAACCCGAGACGCCGATCATCCGGCGCCGGGTGCGCATCGTCGCGCAGACGCCGACGCTCCGCGGGGCGATGTGGCGATCGACGGGCAACACCGAGCGGGCGATCGTCGAGCAGCTCGTAGCCGATGGGGCGACCCTCGGCGCGGCGCGGGTGGCCGCGGCATCCGTGCTCGCAGCGCTCGTGGCGGGGTTGTACGCCTGGGCCGAAGACGAGTTCGTCTCGCTCGCCGACGCGATCGAGCACGCCCTCCACGTGATCGAGGCGGCACCGTGAGCGCGCCTTCGCCGCAGCGGATGCCGCGCCTCGAGGCGCGTGGCGTCGCGCGCGACTTTCCCGGCGGCGCAGGAGTGCATGGCATCGACCTCGCGGTCGTGCCCGGCAAGGTCCATGCGCTCGTCGGCCTGAACGGGGCAGGTAAGACGACCTTGATGCGGCTGCTGCTCGGCATGCTGAGGCCCGATTCGGGCACCGTGCACCTCGACGGCGTCGAGATCGCGGATGCCCCGCAGGCGATGTGGTCGCGCGTCGGGCAGCTCGTCGAGCATCCGCTCGCCTATCCCGAGCTCGACGTGCAGTCGAACCTCGCGGTCGCCGCTCGCCTGCACGGTCTCTCCCGAATCCGGGCTGCGGTCGTCGTCGACGGCGTCATCGCCGAGTTCGATCTCGCTCGCTATGCAGGCGTGCGAGCAAGCCGGCTCTCGCTCGGCAACCGTCAGCGGGTGGGGCTGGCCGCGGCCCTCCAGCACGACCCCGCGCTCATCGTGCTCGACGAGCCGACGAACGCGCTCGACCCCGCCGGCGTGATCCTGCTGCGCGAAGCGCTGCTGCGGCGGGCGGCCGACGGCGCCGGGGTGCTCGTGTCGAGCCACCACCTCGACGAAGTGGCGCGCGTCGCCGATCAGATCACGGTGATCAACGACGGGCGGGTCGTCGGCGCGCTCGACCCGGGTGGCGTCGACCTCGAGCGGGCGTTCTTCGCCGTCGTGCATGCCGACGATGTCGAACAAAGCGTCGCATGAGCGCGCTGTTCGGCACCGCGATCGCGGTCGAGGTGCGCAAGGCGGCGGCCTCGCGAGTGATGTCGTCGATCAGCGCGATCCTGATCGGCGGGCTCGCGGTGCTCACGTTCGGCATACTGGTCGGCGCGGCATCCGGCGACGAGCAGATCGTCGCGAAGCTCGGGCCGCTCGCGGGGGCCGGCGGCTGGACCGGGCTCGTCGGCATCGTCGCGCAGATCACGTCGGCCGGGGGACTGCTCGCGTTCGGCGTCGCCCTGAGCTGGATGTTCGGCCGCGAGTTCGCCGACGCCACCGTGTCTGGCCTGTTCGCCCTGCCGATTCGTCGCTCGACCATCGCGATCGCGAAGCTCGTCGTGTACCTGGCCTGGGCCCTGGCCGTCGCCGCGGTGCTGACCATGGTCGTCGCGATCATCGGCATCGCGCTCGGATACGGCATCACGGATGCCGCGGGCGTCGGCAACCTCGCACGCGTGCCGGTGCTCGTGGTGCTCACCGCGCTCATCGCGGTGCCTGCAGCCTGGGCCGCGACGATCGGGCGCGGATTGCTGCCCGGCATCGCCGCGAGTGTCGGCATCGTCGTGCTCGCCCAGGTGATGGCGGTCATCGGAGTGGGCGCATGGGTACCGTTCGTGGCACCGGCGCTCTGGGCGATCGCGCCCGACTCGGTGCCGGTCGCCGCGCTGCTGGTGGTGCCGTCGGTGCCGCTGCTGTTCGGCGCGCTCAGCGCGCTCGCCTGGCACCGGCTGCAGCTCGATCGCTGACCGCATCGCGGGTGGGAGCGAGCGCAGCGAGCGTCTCGAAACCAGCGCTACGCGGCGGGCGGTTCGCCTGCCGCCTCGGCGACCCAGTCGATGGCCGCGCGCTCCTCGTCGAGCGGGAACACCCGGAAGCCCCCGGGAACGAGCCCGCCGAAGGCTGTCGCCATGCCCGCGAGAGTGTCGTGATCGGTCACGACGGCTGCGCGGCCCCAGCTCGACAACGGAAGGCCGACGAGCTTCGCATCCTCCCACGTCGCGCCGAGCGACAGGTGGTCGAAGTCGTCACCCAGCACGGCGACGAAGTTGACCTTCCCGTGCTCGGCGAGTGCGGCTTCGATCGCCGGAAGGAGGTGGTCGCGGTAGTCGGACGCATCGACGGTGCCGACGGCGCGGAAGCCGATGACGCCGGGAGGCAGGTCTTCGAGCGGTTCGATCACGCCGGTTCCCTTCGTGAGGTCGGTACCGGAGTACCGGAGTACCGGACGACCGGAGTACCGGACGGTGTGGGAGAAAGGTTCTACGCGAGTCTAGGCGCCGGGTTTCGAGACACTCGCTGCGCTCGTTCCTCAACCCGCGATGCGCGGCTCTGCCGAGCAGCGCCACCACGCGACACCCGCGATGCGCGGCTCTGCCGAGCAGCGCCACTACGCGACAACCCGCGATGCGGCTCAGCCGAGCAGCTCCTCGACACGGTTCGAGGTGGGCATGCGGAGGCCGTCGAGCGCGACCGCGATGACGTCGTCGGCGAGACGCTCGGCATCCTCCGTGCCGCCCGGGCGGTACCACTCGACGATCGAGTTGATCATGCCGAAGAGCAGGCGCCCGACGATGCGCACGTCGATGTCGCTGCGCAGCGAGCCCTCGGACTGCGCCTCGGACACGAGCGCGGTCACCCGCTTGTCGAAGGCGCGGCGGCGGGCGAGCGCTCGCCGCTCCACCTCGGTGTTGCCACGCACCCTGAGCAGCAGCGTCACGTACGGGAGCTGGTCGACGAGCACGTACACGGCCCCGCGCAGCACCTGGTCGAGTCGGTCGGCGGCACGGCCAGGTGCGGCATCCGCCTCATCGAGCACGCCCTCGAGCCCGCTGAGTGCCTCGTCGAGGGCGCGCTCGAGGATCTCGTCCTTCGAGGCGAAATGGTGGTAGATCGCGGACTTCGAGAGCCCGAGGCGGTCGGCGAGCACCCCCATCGACGTCGCGTCGTAGCCGTACTGGTTGAAGGCGGCGACGGCGACATCGAGGATTCCGCGCTGGTCGTAGCCGGGACGCCCGCGCCGGGCCGATCCATTCTCAGACATCGACCTCAGTCTCCCACCTCATGCTCGCGGGTTGAGGAGCCCGCGCAGCGGGCGTCTCGAAACCCATGCGACGGCGTGCGGTTTCGAGACGCGTCCGGCTCCGCCGGGCGCTCCTCAACGCGCAGAAGCAGCATCCGCTCACTGGTCTCGCAGGTCGTAGACACGCTTGTACTTGCCCTCGCTGCGCGGCAGCGTGCCCGGCTCTTCGAGCTTCACGGCGACGGACGACCCGATGCCGTCCTTGATGCGCTTGCCGAGCACCACTGTGGCGGACTGGCAGACCTCGACCGAGAGGTCGGGGTGACGCTCGATGCGCACGGTGAGCGCGTCCATCGTGCCGGTGCGGGTGAGCTCGAGGATGAAATGCGGAGTGAGCTGCTCGATGCCGAGCACGATCTCCTCGATCTGCGTCGGGAACAGGTTCACACCGCGGAGGATGATCATGTCGTCGTTGCGGCCGGTGATCTTCTCGATCCGGCGCATGCCGGGGCGTGCGGTGCCGGGCAGCAGCCGGGTGAGGTCGTGCGTGCGGTACCGGATGACCGGGAACGCCTCCTTCGTGAGCGAGGTGAACACGAGTTCGCCCTTCTCGCCGTCGGAGAGCTGCACGCCGCTGTCGCCGTCGATGATCTCTGGCAGGAAGTGGTCTTCCCAGATGTGCGGCCCGTCTTTCGTCTCGATGCACTCGTTGCCGACGCCCGGGCCCATCACCTCGCTGAGCCCGTAGATGTCGAGCGCGTCGATGCCGAGACGCTGTTCGAGTTCGTGGCGCATCTCGTTGGTCCAGGGCTCGGCGCCGAGCACCCCGACCTTGAGGCTCGTCGAGCGCGGGTCGATGCCCTGCGCCGCCATGGTGTCGGCGATGGTGAGCAGGTAGCTCGGCGTGCACAGGATCGCGTCGGGTTCGAAGTCGAGGATGAGCTGCACCTGGCGCGCCGTCTGGCCGCCCGACATCGGGATGACCGTTGCGCCGAGCTTCTCGATGCCGCCGTGCGCGCCGAGGCCGCCGGTGAAGAGACCATAGCCGTAGGCGTTGTGCACCTTCATACCGGGCCGGATGCCGCTGGCCCGCAGCGACCGGGCGACCAGCGTCGCCCAGTGCTCGAGGTCGCGCTTCGTGTAGCCGACCACGGTGGGCCGCCCGGTCGTGCCGCTCGAGGCGTGGATGCGGGCGACCTGCTCCATCGGCACGGCGAACATGCCGAACGGGTAGGTCAGCCGCAGGTCTTCCTTGGTCGTGAAGGGCAGCTTCGCGACATCCGACAGCGCCTGGATGTCGCGGGGATGCACGCCCGCCTCATCGAACTTGCGCGTGTAGAGCGGCACATGCTCGTAGGCGTGGCGCACGGTGTGCTGCAGGCGCTCGAGCTGGAGGGCCTCGAGCTCGGCGCGCGACATCCGCTCTTCTGGGTCGAGTTCGTCGTGGGCGGGCGGCGTGAGGCCGGAGACGCTGGCACGGGAGGTGGTCGTCGTCGACACGGGGTGCTCCTCGGGATCGGGTGGGGCCGTCGGGTCTCGATACGCTCGCTGCGCTCGCTACTCGACCGGCGGTGGTGTCAGAGGGTGCGGTTGGTGGAGAGCGAACGACCGCGGAACTCCGCAACCGCATCGCCCTGTTCGTCGACCACCGAGACGTCGTAGACGCCTGTGCGGCCGCTGCGGGTGCGGCGCACCGCCGTGGCGGTGAGCGTCTGCCCGGCCACGGTCGACTTGAGGAACGTGATGTCGGCGCCCGCGGCCACCGTGACCTTCTCGTCTTCGTTGCACGCGATCGCGAACGCGGTGTCGGCGAGGGTGAAGACGAGCCCGCCGTGGGTGATGTGGAATCCGTTCGTCATGTCGTCGCGCACGCGCATCGAGACGACGGCAAGACCCGGTTCGTCCTTCTCGACGACCATGCCGAGCGCCGCCGAAGCCTGGTCGCGATTCATCATGGCGCGGTTCGGCGGGGGCGGGGCGCTCGCGGCATCCGTCACCTGCTCGGTCGCGGCATCCGTCATCTGAAGCTCCTCATCGAGTTCACGCCCCGTTGCTGCGGCGCTCGAGATGACTATATACTAACTGAACGATCGGTTAGTAATACCGGATGCCGCACGCGCCCGGAAGCCGCGAACCTACAGGAGTCGATGATGACCACTCCCGCAGACCTGAGCCTGGTCGAGCCGGAGCTCTCGCCAGAAGAGCAGCAGTTCAACGACCTCATCGCGAAGGACTCGCGCATCGAGCCACGCGACTGGATGCCCGAGGCGTATCGCAAGACGCTGATTCGGCAGATCTCGCAGCACGCGCACTCCGAGATCATCGGCATGCAGCCCGAATCGAACTGGATCACCCGCGCGCCGAGCCTCAAGCGCAAGGCCATCCTGATGGCGAAGGTGCAAGACGAGGCCGGCCACGGCCTCTACCTCTATTCGGCGGCCCAGACGCTCGGCACCACGCGTGAAGAGATGATGGACCAGCTGATCACCGGCCGCGCGCGCTACTCGTCGATCTTCAACTACCCCACGCCGACATGGGCAGACATGGGGGCGATCGGCTGGCTCGTCGACGGCGCGGCCATCTGCAACCAGGTGCCGCTGTGCCGTGCGTCGTACGGTCCGTACGGGCGCGCGATGGTGCGCATCTGCAAGGAGGAGTCGTTCCACCAGCGGCAGGGCTTCGAGATCCTGCTCGAGCTCATGCAGGGCAGCGAGGCGCAGCGCGAGATGGCGCAGGATGCCGTGAACCGCTGGTACTGGCCCTCGCTCATGATGTTCGGGCCGCCCGACGACGAATCGCCGAACTCGGCGCAGTCGATGGCGTGGAACATCAAGCGCTTCTCGAACGACGACCTGCGCCAGCGCTTCGTCGGCATGCTCGTGCCGCAGGCCGAGGTGCTCGGCGTGACGCTGCCCGACCCCGAGCTGCGCTGGAACGAGGAGGCGGGCCGCTACGACATGAGCGAGATCGACTGGAACGAGTTCAACGAGGTGCTCGCCGGTCGCGGCCCCGCCAACGCCGAGCGGCTGCGCCGCCGGCGGGAGGCGCACGAAGACGGCGCATGGGTGCGCGAAGCCGCCCACGAGTACGCCCGTAAGCAGGCCGAGCGGAGGGCAGCATGACCCGCGGGTTGAGGGGCGAGCGCAGCGAGCGTCTCGAAGCCGCGCTGTGTACTGGGTTTCGAGACGGGTCCTCCTTCGTCGGGCGCTTCTCCAGCCTCGAGATCGAGAGGAACAGTTGATGAGTACCCCCGGCGAAACCGGCGCCGAGTCCTGGCCCCTGTGGGAGGTCTTCGTGCGCGCCAACCGCGGACTCTCGCACGTGCACGTCGGCTCGCTGCACGCGCCCGACGCCGACATGGCCGTGCGCAACGCCCGCGACCTCTACACGCGCCGCAACGAGGGCGTCTCGATCTGGGTGGTGCCCGCCGACGCGATCACGACGAGCGATCCCGACGCCAAGGGCGCGTTCTTCGAGAGTCCGGCCGGCAAGAACTACCGGCATGCCGTGTACTACACGAAGAGCGAGGGGGTGAAGCACCTGTGAGTGAGAGCAACCTCGACCACCACGGCGACGTCTCCGTCGACGAGCTCGCGCTCGCCGAGGAGCTCACCGGAGCGGCCGCCGGAACCGACGGTGCCGCCGCCGTCGCATCGCCGGATGCCGCAGAGTACGCGCTGCGGCTCGGCGACGACGCCCTCGTGCTCGCCCAGCAGCTCGGCATGTGGATCGCGCGCGCGCCCGAACTCGAGGAAGACGTCGCCCTCGGCAACATCGCCCTCGACCTCGTCGGGCACGCCCGGTCGCTGCTGCACTACGCGGGCACCGCGACCGGCCGCAGCGAAGACGACCTCGCCTACTGGCGCGACGAGCCCGAGTGGCGCAACGCCTGGCTCTTCGAGCAGCCGAACGGAGACTTCGCGCACACGATCGCGCGCCAACTCGCGGCATCCGTCTACCTCTTCGAGCTGTACTCGGCGCTGATCGGGTCGACCGACGCGACGCTCGCGGCCATCGCCGCGAAGTCGGTGAAGGAGGTCGACTACCACCGCGACCACGCGATCCAGTGGGTGCTGCGGCTCGCGGGCGGCACCGACGAGTCGCGCCGGCGCATGATCGTGGCGATCGGCGACACCTGGCCCTACGTCGACGAGCTGTTCGCCGACGACGCGCTCGTCGAGCGACTCGCCGCCGACGGTGTCGCGGTGCTGCCGTCGACGCTGCAGCCCGGGTTCGAGGCCGTCATCGACACGGTGTTCGCCGAGGCGTCGCTCGAGCGGCCCACGGGCCGCACCGCGTTCATCGCCTCGGGCGGTGGCCGCGAGGGCAGGCACACCGAGCACCTCGGACCGCTACTCGCCGAGATGCAGGTGCTCGCCCGCGCACACCCGGGGGCATCATGGTGACCGCCGTGGAGATGCAGACCGAGGAGTCGCGGAGCGACGTCTCGAGACCGGATGGCGCGCTCGAGGCATCCGTCGCCCGGCCCCTGCCCGACGACCCGGCCGCCCGTCGTGCCTGGGAGGTCGCGGCAACCGTGACCGACCCCGAGATCCCCGTGCTCACGATCGAGGATCTCGGCGTGCTGCGCTCGGTCGAGGTCGGCGACGACGGGACCGTGCGCGTGCAGTTGACCCCCACGTACAGCGGATGCCCCGCGCTCGACGCCATGCGCGACGACGTGCTGCTCGCGCTGACGCATGCCGGCTACGACGACGTGCGCGTCGACCTCGTGCTCTCACCAGCGTGGACCACCGACTGGATGAGCGAGGCCGGCAAGCAGAAGCTGCGCCGCTATGGCATCCAGGCGCCGACGGGCAATGCGGCCGTGCGCGGCTCGGGCCCCGTGCGGGTGCAGTTGGCCGTGAAGTGCCCGCGCTGCGACTCGCTGAACACCCGCGAACTCGCCCGCTTCGGCTCGACGTCGTGCAAGGCGCTCTACGAGTGCCGCGACTGCCTCGAGCCGTTCGACTACTTCAAGGTGCTCTGATGGCGGCGCGCAACCTCGGTTCCGACCCCTCGCGGGTTGAGGAGCGACCGACGCAGGACGCCGCGTCTCGAAACCCGGACGCCCGCGAACGCGGATTCGAGACGGCTCCTTCGTCGACTCCTCAACCGGCGGATGCGACGGCTCCTTCGTCGACTCCTCAACCCACGGATGCCGCAGTGGCATCCGCGTTCCTCGCGTCGACGGTCGGTGGCGAGTCGGGGGCCGGGCCCGACGGGGTGAAGCGCCGCCGCGCGCGTTTCCACCCGCTCGAGGTCGCAGAGGTGCGTCCGCTCACGACCGACGCGGTCGAGGTGACCTTCTCGGTGCCCGACCAGCTCGCCGACGAGTACACCTACCTGCCCGGTCAGTACGTCGCACTGCGCGCTGAGCTCGAGGGTCACGAGCGGCGCCGCAGCTACTCCATCTGCCGGCCGCCCGAGCGCGGCAGCATCTCGGTGGCGATCAAGCGCGACCTCGGCGGAATCTTCTCGACGTGGGCGAACTCGGAGCTGAAGGCGGGCGACACCCTCGACGTGATGAGCCCGCAGGGCACATTCACGTCG
>DASSBT010000142.1:0-3030 GCA_035698465.1 Agromyces sp.
GTGCGGCGTTTCACGAAGCGCTCGCGCCGACGGCGGCTGATCTGGTCGGTGGTCGCCGGCTCGGTGGTCGCGCTCGTGGCAATCGTCGCCGTCGGTGCGTACTCACCGCTCATGGCCCTGCGCGAGGTGCGCATCGAAGGCGCGCAACGCATCCCGGTGGCGTCGCTGCAGGCGGAGTTCGCCGGCATCATGGGCACCCCGCTGTCGCTCATCGACTCGACAGATGTGCACGAGGCGCTCGACGGATTCCCGCTGATCGAGACGTACGCGACCGAAGCGATCCCGCCGGGAACGCTCGTGGTGCGCATCGTCGAACGCACCCCGATCGGCGTGGTCGACACCGGCTCGGGTCTCGAACTCGTCGACGCGGCGGGCGTCGTGATCGACCGTCCGGCGGAGCGCCCAGAGGGCCAGCCGCTCATCGAGGCGGAGGGCGGCGTCGCCGGGGCGGGGTTCCGCGCCATCGCTGCGGTCGTACGGAGCCTGCCTGACGAGGTTCGCGTCCAGCTGACGCACGCCACGGCGGCCACCGCCGACGATGTGCAGCTCGAGCTCGCGGGCGGTGCGAGCGTCGTGTGGGGCAGCGCCGAGGAGTCCGCGTTCAAGGCCGACGTGCTCGGTGCGCTGATGGTCGCGGCTCCGCCTGACACGGTGACGCTCTACGACGTCTCGGCGCCGAGCAGCCCCGTCTGGGAGTGACCACCGGGCAGCCCGGTCTGGGAGTGAACTCGGCGCGCGAGAACGGATACGCCGCCGATGTCCACGCCGGTTCGCGACACGCGGGGCGGCCTGCGGGGAGCCGGACGCAGGGCACCTACCTTCGAATCAGGAATTGCATACTCAGCAAAACTTTAACCTTCGACTAGAGGTTCAAGGTTCAGAGTTCGCACGGAAGGCCGGTCATGTCGACAAACCAGAACTACCTCGCCGTCATCAAGGTCGTCGGTATCGGCGGCGGCGGTGTCAACGCCGTCAATCGGATGATCGAACTCGGCCTTCGCGGAGTCGAGTTCATCGCGATCAACACCGATGCACAGGCGCTGCTCATGTCCGACGCCGACGTCAAACTCGATGTCGGGCGTGATCTCACCCGTGGCCTCGGCGCAGGCGCCGACCCCGAGGTCGGCCGCCGGGCTGCCGAGGATCACGCCGAAGAGATCGAAGAGGCCCTCGCGGGCGCCGACATGGTGTTCGTCACCGCGGGGGAGGGCGGTGGCACTGGCACCGGTGGTGCACCAGTCGTGGCGCGCATCGCCAAGTCCATCGGCGCGCTCACCATCGGTGTGGTGACCAAGCCCTTCGGCTTCGAAGGCAAGCGCAGGCAGACCCAGGCCGAGCAGGGCGTCGCGCGGCTGAAGGAAGAGGTCGACACCCTCATCGTCGTGCCGAACGATCGGCTCCTCGAGATCAGCGATCGCGGCATCTCGATGCTCGAGGCGTTCGCCACCGCCGACCAGGTGCTCCTCGCCGGCGTACAGGGCATCACCGATCTGATCACGACGCCCGGCCTCATCAACCTCGACTTCGCCGACGTCAAGTCGGTCATGCAGGGCGCCGGCTCCGCCCTCATGGGCATCGGTTCCTCTCGCGGGGCCGACCGGGCGATCAAGGCCGCAGAGCTCGCCGTGGCGAGCCCACTGCTCGAAGCCTCCATCGATGGTGCGCACGGCGTGCTGCTCTCGGTGCAGGGCGGGTCGAACCTCGGCATCTTCGAGATCAACGACGCGGCGCGGCTCGTACAGGAGGCGGTGCACCCAGAGGCGAACATCATCTTCGGTGCGGTCATCGACGACACCCTCGGCGACGAGGTGCGCGTCACGGTCATCGCCGCGGGCTTCGACGGTGGCGAGCCCGGTGCGAAGCCCCAGCCGGTCGAGGCGAAGCGCACGAACTTCGTACCCGCCGCCGTGGGCGCGAGCGTGGGTGGTGGTGCGGCGCTCGGCGCCGAGGTGGCCAACGTCATCGGCGAGATCGACATCGACGAGCTCGTCGAGACCGCGAACTGGGGCGAGGCGCCCACGGCGGCGGCCGACCAGATCGTCTCCGATCCCGCATTCCACGACGAGGGCGACGACCTCGACATTCCCGATTTCCTGAAGTGACACGATGCGCGGCGGTTCCCCTGATGCGCCGATGAGCGCCCTCGCCGAGCGACTCGCGGCGGTACAGGGCACCATCGCGGATGCCGCACGCGATGCCGGTCGCAGCCCATCGGAGATCACGACCATCGTGGTGACGAAGTTCCAGCCTGCGACCCTGGTCGCCGAACTCGCGTCACTCGGCGTGCGTGACATCGGCGAGAATCGGCACCAGGAAGCGCAGGCGAAGGCTGCCGAACTCGCCGACCTCGAGCTCAGGTGGCACTTCGTCGGTCAACTGCAGAGCAAGAAGGCACGGCAGGTGCGCTCGTACGCCACCGCCATCCACTCGGTCGATCGCACGTCGCTCGTCGACGCGCTGCGCTCGGACGAGGCATCCGTCGACTGCTTCGTGCAGGTGAACCTCACCGATGACCCGTCGAGGGGCGGTGTCGCCGCCGAGGGCCTGGATGCACTCATCGAGCACGTGCTCGCCACGCCCGGGCGGCACCTGCGCGGGCTCAGGGCCGTTGCGCCGCTCGGCGAGCCCGCACGACCGGCCTTCGCGCGGGTGCGCCTGCTCTCCGAGCGGATCGCCGAGATCGCGCCGGAGGCGACCGACCTCTCCATCGGGATGTCGCACGACTTTCGCGAGGCGATCCTCGAGGGTGCGACACACCTCCGGATCGGCACCGCAATCACCGGGAATCGGCCGGACGCCGGTTAGCCTCGAAGAGACGGAACCCAGACGGAGGCAGCGATGTCGAACCCGCTCAAGAAGACCATGGTCTACCTCGGCCTCGCCGATGAGGAGCTCGAGCACGAGAACGCCGCACCGGCGTCGCCCGCGCCCGCAGCACCCATCGTGCATGCCGCCCCGGCCCCGAAGACCGGTGCGGCGGTGACGCCGCTCCGCAAGAACCATGTCCAACCGAGCACCCCTCAGGTGGAA
>DASSBT010000143.1:0-13070 GCA_035698465.1 Agromyces sp.
GCCTGAGGCTCGCGATCGAACTGCCGAGCACCCCGGCAAGCCGCGGAGCGCTGACGGCGGGCACCGGTAGCATTGCAGGCATCGCGCCCAGTCTGGCACAGGCCGGGCGCGGCCCCGTTCCACCGCGTGCGCTGCACGCCCCGCCATAGAGACGACGGATGACCCGAGCCAAGAACCCGCCCGCAGACGACCCGATCGTCGAACGCATCGAAGACGTCGACGTCGCCACCGAGATGCAGGGCTCGTTCCTCGAGTACGCGTACTCGGTCATCTACTCGCGGGCGCTGCCCGATGCGCGCGACGGGCTGAAGCCGGTGCAGCGGCGCATCCTCTACCAGATGACCGAGATGGGGCTGCGACCCGATCGCGGCCACGTGAAGTCGGCCCGTGTCGTCGGTGAGGTCATGGGCAAGCTGCATCCGCACGGTGACACCGCCATCTACGACGCCCTCGTGCGCATGGCGCAGGCGTTCACCCTGCGCGTGCCGCTCATCGACGGGCACGGCAACTTCGGCTCGCTCGACGACGGCCCGGCGGCGCCGCGGTACACCGAGGCCCGCCTCGCCTCCCCCGCGCTCGCGATGACCGACGGCCTCGATGAAGACGTCGTCGACTTCGTGCCGAACTACGACAACCAACTCACCCAGCCCGAAGTGCTGCCCGCGGCGTACCCGAACCTCCTCGTGAACGGTGCGAGCGGCATCGCGGTCGGCATGGCCACGAACATGGCGCCGCACAACCTCATCGAGGTCGTCGGCGCGGCGCGGCACCTCATCGCGCACCCCGACGCAACGCTCGACGAGCTCATGGAGTTCGTGCCGGGGCCCGACCTCCCGACCGGCGGCACCATCGTCGGCCTCAGCGGCATCAAAGATGCGTACGCCACCGGCCGCGGCAGCTTCAAGACGCGTGCGAAGGTGAGCGTCGAGGCGATCACGGCCCGCAAGACCGGTCTCGTCGTCACCGAACTGCCCTACCTCGTCGGCCCTGAGAAGGTCATCGAGAAGATCAAAGACGGCGTGAACGCCAAGAAGATCAGCGGCATCTCCGACATCACCGACCTCACCGACCGCACGCACGGGCTGCGGCTGGTGATCGGCATCAAGACGGGCTTCTCCCCCGATGCCGTGCTCGAGCAGTTGTATCGCCTGACGCCCCTCGAAGACTCATTCAACATCAACAACGTCGCGCTCGTCGACGGCGGCCCGCAGACGCTCGGCCTTCGCGAGCTGCTCCAGGTGTACGTGGCCCATCGCATCTCGGTGGTCACCCGGCGGTCCGAGTACCGCCTCGCTCGTCGCAGGGAGCGGCTGCACCTCGTCGATGGCCTCCTCATCGCGATCCTCGACATCGACGAGGTCATCCAGGTCATCCGCTCGAGTGACGACACCGCGGCGGCGCGTGCCCGCCTCATGGAGGTGTTCGACCTCAGTCAGGTGCAGGCGGAATACATCCTCGAGTTGCAGCTTCGGCGACTCACCAAGTTCTCGCGTATCGAACTCGAGGCCGAACGCGATCGGCTCCGCTCCGAGATCGAAGAGCTCGAAGCCCTGCTCGCGAGCCGTCACCGCATCGAGGCGCTCGTGTCCGACGAACTGGCCGAGATCGCCGAGCGCTTCGGTTCGCCCCGGCGCACGCTGCTCACCGACGCCCGTCCGAGCATCGCGGGTGCCGCGGCGAAGCGGGCGGCGGCCGCAGCGCTCGAGGTGGCGGATGTCCCGTGCCGCGTGTTCCTCAGCGTCACCGGCCGGATCGCCCGGGTCGACCTGCCGGACGGCGAGAACGGGCCGCCCGTGATCACCCCGCCCGCCCGCCGCAGCAAGCACGACGCGATCCGCTCGACGCTCGACACCACGAGCCGGGCGCAGATCGGCGCGGTCACGAGCCTCGGGCGGCTGATCCGTTTCACCCCGGTCGACCTGCCGATGTTGCCACCGACCTCGGTGCAACTCGGTGCCGGCGTCAAGATCGGCGACTACCTCGCACTGCCGAACCGTGACGAGCGGGTACTCGCGATCGTCTCCCTCGACGCCGATCGCTCGATCGCCCTCGGTACACGGCAAGGGGTCGTGAAACGCGTGTCCACCGGCGCGTACCCCAACAAGCCCGAGTTCGAGGTCATCGGCCTCAAGGCCGGTGATGAAGTCGTCGGCGCCGTGCAGGGCGACGAGGGCGACGAACTCGTGTTCGTGGCATCCGACGCCCAACTCCTGCACTTCCCGGCCGCGACGGTGCGCCCGCAGGGGTGCCCCGCGGGCGGAATGGCGGGCATCAGCCTCGGCAGCGGATCGCACGTGATCCATTTCACGAGCCTGCCTGCGGATGCCGCGGCCGAGGCCGTGGTGGTGACGATCGCGGCGAGTAACGAGACCCTGCTGGGCACCGATCCCGGTAGCGCCAAGGTGAGTGCGTTCGCCGAGTTCCCTGCGAAGGGCCGCGCGACCGGCGGCGTTCGGTCCCAGCGATTCCTGAAGGGCGAAGATGCGCTGCACCTGGCCTGGGTCGGGCGCGCACCCGCACTGGCGGTCGGGCCGGATGGCTCGGCGAGGCAGCTTCCCGACGCGGGCGCGAAGCGCGATGCGTCGGGTCAGGCGCTGGACGCCGTCGTTGCCGCGGTCGGCTCGCGCATCGGCTGAGGCTGGAGCATCAGGCCGTCGATGAGGTGACGATCACGCGTCGATGCGGTCGCGTTCGAGCGCGTCGGCGCTGTCGATGATGAACTCCTTGCGCGGGGCGACCTCGTTGCCCATCAGCAACTCGAAGACACGACCGGCGTTCTCGGCATCGCTCACGCCGACGCGGCGGAGGGTGCGGTGCCTGCGGTCCATCGTCGTGGTCGCAAGCTGGTCGGCATCCATCTCTCCGAGTCCCTTGTACCGCTGGATCGGGTCCTGATAGCGGCGGCCCTGCTTCTGCAGTGTCGCCAGCACCTTCGTGAGCTCCGTCTCGGAGTACGTGTAGATCGTGTCGTTCGGCTTGGAACCGGGGTTCATCACCACGACCCGGTGCAGCGGCGGAACGGCGGCGAACACTCGCCCCTCCTCGATCATGGGGCGCATGTAGCGGAAGAACAACGTGAGCAGCAGGGTACGGATGTGCGCTCCGTCGACGTCGGCGTCGCTCATGATGATGACCTTGCCGTACCGCGCGGTCGAGAGGTCGAAGCTCCGGCCCGAGCCTGCGCCGATCACCTGGATGATGGACGCGCACTCGGCGTTGCCGAGCATGTCGGCCACGCTCGCCTTCTGCACGTTCAGGATCTTGCCGCGGATCGGCAGCAGCGCCTGGTGCTCGCTGTCTCGCGCGAGCTTCGCGGTGCCGAGCGCTGAGTCGCCCTCGACGATGAAGAGCTCGCTGTGGGCGACGTCGTTCGAACGGCAGTCGACGAGCTTCGCCGGCAGCGACGAACTCTCGAGGGCGTTCTTGCGGCGCTGCGTCTCTTTGTGCGCGCGCGCTGAGATGCGCGCCTTCATCTCGGCGACGACCTTGTCGAGGAGCAGCGATGCCTGTGCCTTGTCGTCGCGTTTCGAGGAGGTGAAGCGCGCAGCCAACTCCTTGGTGAGCACATTGGCGACGATGGCCCGGGCCGCGGGCGTGCCGAGCACTTCCTTCGTCTGGCCCTCGAACTGCGGCTCGGGAAGGCGCACCGTGATGACGGCCGTGAGGCCGGCGAGCACGTCGTCCTTCTCGAGCTTGCCGCCGCCGTTGAAGGTCGCGCCCGCCTTGAGTCGACGCGCGTTCTGTTCGACCTGCTGCCGCAGGAACTTGAGGAGCCCCTGCTCGAAGCCCGTCAGGTGCGTGCCGCCCTTCGGCGTGGCGATGATGTTCACGAACGACCTGACGATCGTGTCGTAGCCGGTGCCCCAGCGCAGCGCCATGTCGACGTGGCACTCGCGGTGGAGCTCGGTCGGCACCATCGCCCCACGATCATTCAGCACCGGAACGGTCTCGGTGAAGGTGCCGGAGCCGGTGATGCGCCATACGTCGGTCAGCGCGGCATCCGTCGCCATATGCTCGGCGAACTCGGAGATGCCGCCATCGAACTGGAACGATGTCGTGTGCGGCGCATCGCCGCGTTCGTCGGTGACGTCGATGGCGAGCCCTGGCACGAGGAAGGCGGTCTGCCGTGCCCTGCCGAGCAGTTCTTCGGTCTGGAACTCGGCACCCTTCGTGAAGATCTGCGGATCGGCCCAGTACCGGATGCGCGTGCCGGTGACGCCCTTCGCGACCTTGCCGACGACGCGGAGCTCGCTGCGTTCCTCGAACGGCGTGAACGGCGACTCAGGTGATGGCGCGCCCTTGTCGTCGAAGACGCCGGGCTCGCCGCGGTGGAACGACATCGCCCAGGTCTTGCCGTTGCGGTCGACCTCGACGTCGAGGCGCGCCGACAGGGCGTTGACGACGGATGCCCCGACACCGTGCAGTCCGCCCGAAGCCGAGTACGACCCCGATCCGAACTTGCCGCCCGCGTGCAGTTTGGTGAAGACCACCTCGACACCCGAGAGCCCGGTCTTGGGTTCGGCGTCGACCGGGATGCCGCGCGCCCGGTCACGCACCTCGACGCTGCCGTCGGGATGCAACTGCACGGCGATCTCGTTGCCGTACCCGCCGAGCGCCTCATCGACCGAGTTGTCGATGATCTCCCAGAGGCAGTGCATGAGGCCTCGCGAGTCGGTCGAACCGATGTACATACCGGGTCGCTTGCGCACGGCCTCGAGGCCCTCGAGGACGGAGAGATGGCGGGCGGAATAGTCGGAGCTCACGTCGGTCAAGCCTACTGAGCAGAACCGACGGGGCCGCGCAGGCGCTACGCGCACAGCGAAATGCCCGGCCCAAGGGAAGGTTCCCATGCGAGCCCGTGTTTTGATTGATGAACGGATCTTCGAGCTTGACCAGGAGGAGGAGCCATGACCCAGTACACCGAGACCACCGGTGCGGTCGATGAACTCGACACCCCGTTCGAGCTCACCGCCCTCGATCGATGCGACGCATGCGGCGCGCAGGCCTACATCCGGGTCGTCGTCGCCAATGGCGAACTCCTCTTCTGCGCCCACCACGGCCGCAAGCACCAGGAGAAGCTCTCGCAGATCGCGCACAGCTGGCACGACGAGTCGAGCCGACTGCTCTCAGACGGTCGCGACTGACCTCACGCGTGACGATGAACGCCCCGGTTCCGACCGGGGCGTTCATCGTTCATACGGCGGGTGCCGTGATGCCGGCTGCAGTGAGCTGGGCGGTTCGCGCCGCCGAGGCATAGCCATCGACGATACGTGCCCGCTCTCCTGGGGTGTACTCGAGGCCGGCGCGTTCGGCCGCGATACCGAGCAACGCATCCGCGAACGCCGGATTCTTGGCGAGAACCGGCCCGTGCAGGTGCGTGCCGATGACCGACCCCATGACCACGCCCTCCTGGCCGGAGTCGCGGCCGTTGCCACTGCCCGCACGAACGCGACCGAGCGGTGAGCCTTCGGCGCCCACGTAGTCGCGGGCATGATTCTCGAACCCGACGAGGGTGCCGAACCGCGCGGAGGCCACCACGATGTCACCGGTCACCCGTGACGCGCGAGGCACCGCGCGCCCCGGCAGGATGCCGAGCCCCTCGATGGCACCACCGTCGGTCGACTCGATACCCCAGCTGAGGAGTTCCCATCCAGTGCCGATGGCGAGGATCGGGACGCCCTCGGTACCCCAGGTGCGCAATTCGTCGTGCATCGTGAGCAGGGCGGAGCGGCTCGCCTCGAGCGAGGAGTCGCTGCCGGTTCCGACCACGATGGCATCGACCCGTTCGGGCAGGTCCTGCCTCGCATCGACCCCCACGACGCGGGCGTCGAGCCCGGCCCATGAGGCCCTCGCGGCCAGCACTGCCGCATTCTGGGCGTCGCCGTTCGTGTTCAGCAGCTTCGGCAGGAGCGCCACGATGGTCAGGGTGTCGACGCTCATTCCGCTCCCGTGAGTCCGAGGTGGGCACGCGTGCGCCGCATCGAGTCGGCGGTGAACATGATCGTCTTCACGCCCGTCGACGGTGCCGGCGCTGCGAGGAAGTCGTCGAGTGCACGCGCCAGGTCGGGCTCGACACGATCGATCTCGACACCGTCATAGGCGAGCATCAGCGCCGCCTCGGCGGCCTTCGAGCCGCTGACGACGGCGACCCGCCCGAGTGCCGAGGCATCCGTGGGCCAGAAGTAGGAGGGATCGCGCACGTCGGAGCCCATCGCGAAGAGGAGCTGCTCGGTGTCGGGGTCGATGCTGTCCACGTTCAGCTGGTAGCTCGCCGGATTCTGCACCAGTACGAACTCCACGTCCTGGTCTCGGACGCGCACGCGTTCACCGCGGCCGAACACCGCCGGGATCGCGCTCAGCGCATCGGCCGCCGTCCCGGCGTCGAACGCGTCTCCGAGCACGGCCCGCGCAGTCGCATAGGCCGCCGCCGCGTCGACCGCATAGTGCGTGCCGCGAGCGGGGAGTCGGATCGAGACGGATGCCTCGTGGTCGCCGAGCTGCGCCGTCGCCCCGTCGACCGAGTCGACCCGCACGCCCTCACCGGCGGCGAGCCGCTCTGTGCTCGTCTCGGTGTAGCCGAGCCCGCGCGGGGCGGCGTCGAGCACCGTCTGCGCGACCCCGAAGCGTTGCACCGCGACGTGGGGCGATGCCCGGGCGGCGATGCGCTCGAGGAAGGCGTCATCGGCGTTGACGACGATCGTCTCGTTGGCACGGTCGGCAATGCGGGCGAGCATGTCCGCCACCATGTCGGAGTCATGGAAGCGGTCGATCTGATCGATCATCACGTTCATCAGCGTCACCACGCGCGCGTCGACGCCCTGCATGACCACGGCCCCGTGGCCCTCGTCCATCTCGAGCACGGCCACGTCGCCCGGCACCCGGCCACGCCAGTCGGCACGTTCGAGCAGCGCAGACGTGAGGCCCTGGCTGATGTTCGCCGTCGACGGATTCGTGAACACGTCGATCCCGTGCGCGCGCAGGATGGCGACGAGCATCTTCGTGGTCGTCGACTTGCCGCTCGACCCCGACACGACGACGAGCCCCTGCGGGAAGCCGGACAGGGTGCGCTTCAGGTAGCCGGGCGCGATGCGGTTGACGATGAGGCCCGGAACGGCCGATCCGCCGCCCGGCTTGCGCAGCCGGGCGGCGAATCGAACGAACTTGCCGACGAGGATCGCCGGCGCGTATCGCACGGGCGGCCTACTCGAGGTAGTCGCGAAGCGACTGCGACCGCGACGGGTGGCGGAGCTTCGCCATCGTCTTGGACTCGATCTGCCGAATCCGCTCGCGGGTCACGCCGAAGGTGTCTCCGATCTGGTCGAGCGTCTTCGGCATGCCGTCGCCGAGTCCGAAGCGCATGCGGATGACTCCGGCCTCACGCTCCGACAGGGAATCGAGCAGCGACTCGAGCTGCTTCTGCAGCATCGTGAAGCCCACCGCGTCGGCGGGGACCACGGCCTCGGTGTCCTCGATCAGGTCGCCGAACTCGCTGTCGCCGTCTTCGCCGAGGGGCGTGTGCAGCGAGATGGGCTCGCGTCCGTACTTCTGCACCTCGACGACCTTCTCGGGGGTCATGTCGAGTTCGCGGCTGAGCTCTTCAGGCGTGGGTTCGCGACCCAGGTCTTGCAGCATCTGCCGCTGTACGCGGGCGAGCTTGTTGATGACCTCGACCATGTGCACCGGGATGCGGATGGTGCGGGCCTGGTCGGCCATCGCACGCGTGATGGCCTGGCGGATCCACCACGTCGCGTACGTCGAGAACTTGAAGCCCTTGGTGTAGTCGAACTTCTCGACCGCACGGATGAGGCCGAGGTTGCCCTCTTGGATGAGGTCGAGGAACTGCATGCCGCGGCCGGTGTAACGCTTGGCAAGCGAGACCACGAGACGCAGGTTCGCGCCGAGGAGGTGGCTCTTCGCTCGCTGGCCGTCTTTCGCGACCCATTGCAGCTCGCGACCGAGTTGCGACCGCTTCTCGGCGTCGGTCAGGTGCGAGAGCTTCTCCTCGGCGAAGAGTCCCGCCTCGATGCGCATCGCGAGCTCGACCTCTTCGGCCGCGTTCAGCAGCGCGACCTTTCCGATCTGCTTCAGGTAGTCCTTGACGGGGTCGGCCGTCGCACCCGTGATGGCACTCGAGTAGACCGGCACGTCGTCTTCGTCGTCGACGGCGCGCAGCACGAGCGCACCGGTCGGGTGCGGTTCGACCGCGACCGGCTTCGCGTCATCGTCATCGGTGTCGGATGCCGCGTCGGCGTCAGCGCCCTCGGGGGTCTCCGCCGAGGTGTCGGCACCGGCGACCACTGCTTCGTCGACCTCTTCGGCCGCGATCTCGTCCTCCTCGTCGCCTGCGGCCCCGGCCTTCGCCTTTGCGCGCGGCTTCGCGGCGGACTTCGCCGTGCTGGTACGCGGCGTCGTGCCCGCAGTCTTCGCGTCGCCCTTCTTCGCCTTCGAGGCGCCCTTCGCTGCCGCCGGCGCGCTGTTCCCCGCCTTCGTGCCAGCGGTCTTCGTCGTCGTCTTCGTCGTCGTCTTCGCCGCGGTCTTCGCGGCTGCGGCCTTGGGGGCCGCCTTCCCGGCGGCCGACTTCGCGGCCGTCGTACGCGTCGTCGCGGGCTCAGCCTCGCTCTTCGCCGACGTCGCAGCCTTCGTCGTTGCCATTCGTTTGAACCTCTCCTACCGTCGCGCGGCGCGTGCCCTCTCGGACGCTCGGCTCGTGCATTCGGCCCGGTTGTTTTCGGACACTATGAGGACCCATGTCAAGTCCGCATGTTCGGCGCGAGCATCTTGCACCTGCGGACCAGAACGGGTCCTGCCTCCATTATACAGTCGCCAGCTCCTGGTGACGTCCATTCGGATCCGCGTAGCGGTCCACTATTGGGAACAACCCGGCTCGGCGGGTCATTCCCCGCCTCTGCGCCACGGCCGGATGCCGGAACCGGTCAGCCGCCGAGCGGCGTGTCGTCGTCGCGGGTGCGGCGGTAGGCCAGGAACTTCTCGAGCTCGGCCGCGATCTCATCGGCCGACGGCAACTCGCCGGCCTCGTCGGTGAGGGGTGAGCGCAGCGTCGTGCCCTCCATGTACGAGTCGTGTCGCTCTTCGAGCGTGCCGACGAGCTTCGCGAGTTCGGCGTTGCCTGCCACCTGCTCGTCGATGCGTGCCACGAAGTCGCGGCCCTGCTCTCGAAGGACATCGGTGGGGAAGATCCGCCCGGTCGAGGCGCTGATGGCCTCGAGGGCGGCGACGGCGGCGAGCGGGTACTCGGTGTCGGAGAGGTAATGCGGAACCAGCAGCACGAACCCGGTCGTGGGATGGCCCTCCTCGTGCAGCCGGTACTCGACGAGGTGGAGCGCGTTCGACGGCACCTGCGTCGTCGGCCGCCAGATGGACATCGCCTCGATGAGGTCGGCGCGGTTGCCGCTGACGGTCACGCCGATCGGTCGCGTATGCGGCACCGGCATCGGGATCGAGTTGATCCAGGTGGTCGACGACACCTGGAGGTCGTCGATGAGGCCGAGCACTGCGGCGCCGAACCGCTCCCACTGGAAGTCGGGCTCGAAACCCGTGAGCAGCAGGAACTGCTCGCCGATCTCGTCGCGTGCGAGGTCGAGGCTCAGCCTCGGTGGCCGGTAGTCGGTGAGGTGGTCGCCCTCGAAGAGGATGATCGGGCGCCGTGCCCGATAGTCGAGCAGCTCATCGGCGTCGAATGTCGCCACCACGGTGGTGTCGAGCGTCGACAACAGGTACTCCGTCGTCTGTGCGACGGCTCCCCCTGCGTCGGCGAACCCGGTCAGCCCCGCGACGAGCGGGAGCCCGGCCGGCACCACCACGTCGGGATTCAGCTCGTACAGGGAGCGGGGATCGCGCATGTGTCCAGCCTACTGAGGGCCCGCAGACACTCGTCGCCCGAGGCGTCGCGTGCGTGGCGCCGAGAGCGAACACGTACGATCACCCCATGACCGTGCCTGAACTCAGCTGCTCCACCGCTCCCGTAATCGAGGCCGACGCCGACGTCGTGCTCCTCGCGGCGCAATCCACCGGCGACGACGGCGTGCACGTGCTCGCGCCGGCCGCGTACGACTGGGTCGCCCCGCTCCTCGCCGGGCTCGGCGCCGGCGGCGCCTCCGATGAACTCACGCGGATCCCCTCCCAGGTCGACGGACCGGCCGTGGTGGCGATCGCCGGGCTCGGTGACCGGGCGGATGCCGCGAGCCTCCGCCTCGCCGCCGGCAGCGCACTGCGGCAGCTCGCGGGAACGGGATCGGTGGCGATCGCGATCCCGGTCGACGATGCGGCATCCGCCGAGGCACTGCTCGAGGGCGCGGCACTCGGCGCCTACGCGTTCCACGAGTACCGCACGGAGTCCAAGGCGCCCGTCGGCCGAATCGTGCTGCATTCCGATGTCGATGGCGTGCGGATCAACCGGGTGCGCGCCGTCGTCACGGCCGTCGCCCGCACGAAGGACCTCGTGAACACCCCTCCGCTCGACCTCTTCCCCGAGCGTCTCGCCGAGTTGGCCGTCGAGTCAGCGGATGCCGCCGGCATTACATCGCGCGTCTGGGACGAGGCCGCACTCGAAGCCGACGGATTCGGCGGCATCCTGGGGGTCGGGCAGGGTTCGAGCCGGGGGCCGCGACTCGTGCGACTGGACTACGCGCCCCCCGGGGCATCCACGCACCTCGCGCTCGTCGGCAAGGGCATCACGTTCGACTCCGGCGGGCTCTCGTTGAAGCCGATGACGTCGATGGTCGGCATGAAGATGGACATGGCCGGTGCAGCCGCCGTGCTCGCCGCGGTCATCGCGCTGGCCGAACTCGAGGCGCCGATCCGCGTCACGGGGTGGCTCTGCCTCGCCGAGAACCTGCCGTCGGGCACCGCGGTGCGCCCCAACGACGTGCTGCGCATCCACGGCGGCACGACCGTCGAGGTGTTGAACACCGACGCCGAAGGACGTCTCGTGCTGGCCGACGGACTCGCCGCCGCGAGCGAGGACGAACCCGACGCGATCGTCGACGTCGCGACGCTCACGGGCGCGCAGGTGGTCGCACTCGGCAACCGCATCGCGGGCCTCATGGGCGACGACGCGCTCGTGGCGCAGACCCGGGCGGCCGCCGACGCGGTCGACGAGGCCGTCTGGCCGATGCCGCTTCCCGGCGACCTGAAGAGCCTCCTGAAGTCGGATGTCGCAGACCTCGCGAACACGAAGCTCGGCATGACCGTGCCCGGGATGCTCCTCGCCGGCGTGTTCCTCCGCGAGTTCATCGGCACGAAGTCGGACTCGGATGACCGGATTCCGTGGGCGCATCTCGATGTCGCCGGGCCCGCCTACAACTCGGGCGGCGCGTGGGGATTCACCGGCTCGGGCGGCACCGGCGTGGCGGTTCGCACGCTCATCCGGCTGGGAGAGGACCTCTCGGCAGGGTAGTAAGGTCGTATGGGCGAGAACGTCGCCCATACGCCTGCCCCGGTCACCCATCGGAGGCGGTCCGTGTCGCAGATCTGGTGCGCAAGGGAGATTGCGGTTGTCCGAGCAGAACTTTGACATTGTCATCCTCGGTGGCGGCAGCGGGGGGTACGCAGCAGCGCTGCGCGCCGTCGAGCTGGGCTTCACCGTCGGCCTCGTCGAGAAAGACAAGCTGGGTGGCACATGTCTGCATCGCGGCTGCATTCCCACGAAGGCGCTCCTGCACGCCGCCGAGATCGCCGACCACACGCGCGAGTCGTCGAGGTTCGGGGTTCGATCGACGTTCGAGGGCATCGACGTGCCCGGCGTCACGGCGTATCGCGAGAGCATCGTCGCCAGCAAGTTCAAGGGCCTGCAGGGGCTCGACAAGGCCCGTGGCATCACGGTCATCGAGGGTGAAGGCCGCCTCGTCGCGGCGAACGCCGTCCAGGTCGGCGACGACCGCATCGTGGGCAAGAACGTCATCCTCGCGACGGGCTCCTACTCCCGCACGCTCCCCGGTCTCGAGATCGGCGGCCGGGTCATCACCAGCGAGCAGGCGCTCGAGCTCGACTTCGTCCCCAAGAAGGTCGCGGTGCTCGGTGGTGGTGTGATCGGCGTCGAGTTCGCGAGCGTGTGGAAGTCCTTCGGCGCAGAGGTCACGATCATCGAGGCGCTCCCCCACCTCGTTCCGAACGAGGAGGAGTCGGTCTCCAAGCAGCTCGAGCGCGCGTTCCGCAAGCGCGGAATCGAGTACAAGCTCGGCGTGCGCTTCCAGAGCGTCACGCAGAACGACGACGGTGTCGTCGTCACGCTCGAGAACGGCGAGACGGTCGAGGCCGAACTGCTGCTCGTCGCGGTCGGTCGCGGCCCCGTGACCCAGGGCCTCGGCTTCGAAGAGGCGGGCATCACCATCGATCGCGGCTTCGTGATCACCGACGAGCGACTGGCCACGAACGTGCCGGGTGTCTACGCCGTCGGCGACATCGTGCCGGGGCTGCAGCTCGCACACCGTGGATTCCAGCAGGGCATCTTCGTCGCCGAGGAGATCGCGGGCCTGAACCCGATCGTCGTCGACGATGTCAACATCCCCAAGGTCACCTACTGCGATCCCGAGGTCGCCTCCATCGGGTACACCGAGGCGCGCGCCGCCGAGAAGTTCGGCGCCGACCAGGTCTCCGCCTACGAGTACAACCTCGCAGGCAACGGCAAGAGCCACATCCTGGAGACGAGCGGCTCCATCAAGGTCGTTCGCGTGAACGAGGGTCCCGTCGTCGGCGTGCACATGATCGGCGCGCGGGTCGGCGAGCTCATCGGCGAAGCACAGCTCGCCGTGAACTGGGAGGCGTACCCCGAAGACATCGCACCGTTCATCCACGCGCACCCGACCCAGAACGAGGCGCTCGGCGAGGCATTCCTGAAGCTCGCCGGCAAGCCGCTTCACGCACTCTGACCGGGCACCCCCGGAACACGACTGCAATAAGCTAGAACACGACATACGTTGTGAAGGAGACAAGGGCATGAGCGAATCCGTCAGCCTCCCGGCACTCGGCGAGAGTGTCACGGAGGGCACGGTCACCCGCTGGCTGAAGAACGTCGGCGACCGTGTGGAGGTCGACGAGCCGCTGCTCGAAGT
>DASSBT010000144.1:0-6085 GCA_035698465.1 Agromyces sp.
CAACGCCGCATCATCGAGCGGAATGAACGTGCCCGACGACACCCCAGGCCCGACCAAAGACCCGACCAGGTCGGCGAAGTCGGGCGGTGATTCGGGCATGCCTCATTCTCCCGCCGACCACCGACATTCGAACGTGTGTCGTAAGAGGGCTACTCGACCGACTTCGGCGCAGGCAGGCTCGATGCGCGTGCGCTGGGATTCCTCGACCGACACCGAACGCTGGAGAAGGCTCGCTCGCTGAGTTCGTCGAGGCGCCGCCCCGCGGGCTCCCTTCGACACGCTCAGGGAGCGTTCGGCGTCGCCGAGCTCGTCGACGCGCTCCCTTCGACTGGCTCGGGGGGCTTGGCGGCGGCTGGCGGCGGCGACGGCTCCTCGAAGAGGGTGCGCTGCGCCTCCTCGACCCGCTCGAGGCTCGACAACCCGTCGGCGCGGTGATGCCCGAAGACCCAGTACCGGTACAGCAGGAAGCGGAACGCCGTGCCGAGCGCGAGCCCCACCACGTTCGTCGAGATGTTGTCGGCCAGCAGGCTCGTGTAGCCCATCAGGTGGTGGCTCACCCACAGGCAGATGAGCGCGATGGCCATGCCGCCGAGCGAGACGATGGCGTACTCGGCGAACTCGCGCATGTAGTTGCGCCTGCGATGCCTGCGGAACGTCCAGTAGCGATTGCCGAGCCAGTTGAAGACGATCGCCACCGACGTCGAGATCGTCTTCGCGCCGATCGCCGATTGCGCCCAGTGGTCGCCGCCGAAGACGCCGAGGCGCAGCGCGTTGAAGAGCGCCACGTCGATGATGAGGCCGATGAGGCCGACGATGCCGAACTTCACGGCGTAGGCGAGGAACCCGTGCCAGAGGCGGGCGAGAGCGCTGCCGACTCGAGTGGACACCGGCACATCCTATGCCGCATGGCGCGGCCTAGACTGAACGAGGCGTCGCGACGGTGGCGCCGACGGATGCCGCGGAGGGAGCACGGGTGCGGGTCGGTGTGATCGGTGGCGGGCAGCTGGCACGCATGATGATTCCCGCGGCGATCGAGCTCGGAGTCGACCTCCGGGTGCTCGCCGAGACCGAGGGCATGTCGGCCGAGCTGGCCGCCGCACGGGTCGGCGACTACACCGACGCGAAGACGGTGCTCGCGTTCGCACGCGAGGTCGACGTCGTGACGTTCGACCACGAACATGTGCCCCAAGACGTGCTGCACGCCCTCGTCGACGCGGGCGTTCCGGTGCATCCGGGGCCCGATGCTCTGCGGTACGCCCAAGACAAGCTGCTCATGCGCGAGCGACTCTCTGAACTCGGGTTGCCGGTGCCCGACTGGGCGCGCGTCGAGACACTCGACGCACTCGACGACTTCATCGCCGATCACGGTGGGGCGGCGGTCGTGAAGACCCCGCGCGGCGGGTACGACGGCAAGGGCGTGCGCGTGGTGCGCGGCGCTGCCGAGGTGTCCGAGTGGTTCGCGACGATCGCCGAAGACGGCCGTGGCGGGGCGCTCCTCGTCGAGGAGCTCGTCGACTTCCGCCGCGAACTGGCCCAGCTCGTGGCCCGCCGGCCCTCGGGCGAAGTGGCCGCCTGGCCCGTCGTCGAGACCGTGCAGGTCGGCGGCGTCTGCAGCGAGGTCATCGCCCCGGCCCCACGTTCGGCGGGCCGGATCGCGGATGTCGCAGCCGACGTCGCGATCACGATCGCCGAGGGGCTCGGGGTGACGGGGGTACTCGCCGTCGAGCTGTTCGAGACCACCGACGACCGTGTGCTCGTGAACGAACTCGCGATGCGTCCGCACAACAGCGGCCACTGGTCGATGGACGGGTCGACGACGAGCCAGTTCGAGCAGCACCTGCGCGCCGTGCTCGACCTTCCGCTCGGCGCCACCGGATGCCACGACACCTGGTCGGTGATGGTGAACGTGCTCGGCGGCCCGGCCGAGGGCACGCTCACCGATCGCTACCACGAGGCGCTGGCGGGGCATCCGACCGTCAAGCTGCACAACTACGGCAAGCAGCCGCGCCCTGGCCGAAAGGTCGGCCACGTCACCGCGATCGGCGACAACCTCGACGACGTCGTCTACGAGGCCCGCGCCGCCGCCGCGGTCTTCCAGGACTGACGCGCCGTCGGTGGTCGAGTAGGCCGCGACGAAGGAGCAGCCGTATCGAGACCAGGCCGGGACTCGATACGCTCGCTGCGCTCGCTACTCGACCGCCGGGGTCTACGCGACCACCGCGGATTCTCGGCGGGGCTGCGGGGATCTCACAGCACCCCGCTCTAGGATCGTCGGGTGACTGAGACGAACACCAGCCCGCTCGTCGGCGTCGTGATGGGTTCCGACTCCGACTGGAACGTCATGCGCGAGGCATCCGCCATACTCGATGACTTCGGTGTGGCGCACGAGGTGGAGGTCGTCTCGGCCCACCGCACGCCTGAGAAGATGATCGCGTACGGCAAGCAGGCTGCTGACCGCGGCCTCAAGGTCATCATCGCCGGCGCAGGGGGAGCCGCGCACCTGCCCGGCATGCTCGCGTCGGTCACGACGCTTCCCGTCGTCGGCGTGCCCGTGCCGCTGTCGCGCCTCGACGGGCTCGATTCGCTGCTCTCGATCGTGCAGATGCCCGCCGGCGTGCCGGTCGCGACCGTGTCGATCGGCGGCGCGAAGAACGCAGGCCTCATCGCCGTGAAGATCCTTGCGATTTCGGATGCCGCGTTGACCACCGCCCTGGCCGACTACTCGGCCTCCCTCGCCGCCATGGTCGAGGAGAAGAACGAACGGCTCAAGTCGAACCGATGACCCTCGCCGCCAGCCCGATCCGATTCCCCGACCTCGCCTCGCGCACGGTCATGACCCGCCGCGCCTGGTGGCTGGTCGTGCTCAACTTCCTGATCCCGGGCTCGGCGCAGGTGCTCGCGGGTGACCGGAAGCTCGGACGCTTCGGCCTCGGCGCGACGCTCACCCTCTGGTTCCTCGCGATCGTCGCGCTCGTGGTCTGGATGATCTGGCCCGCGGTGCTCTACACCGTGTTCTCGACGACGATCACGCTCTGGATCGTGGCGGCGCTGCTCGCGTTCTACGCCGTGTTGTGGGTGGTGCTGACGCTCGACACGCTGCGGCTCGTGCGCCTCGTCAAGACGGCGCCGTCGGCACGCGCATGGGTCGCCGCGTTCACCGTCGCCGTGATGGCGGCGCTGTCGGGCACGGCGGCGTACGGCGCCTACGTGGCGACCACCGCGAGCGGATTCCTCTCCTCGGTCTTCGTGGCGGGCCCCAGCGAGCCGCCCATCGACGGCAAGTACAACTTCCTGCTGCTCGGCGGCGATGCGGGCCCCGACCGCGAGGGACTCCGGCCCGACAGCATCCGCGTCGTGAGTGTCGACGCTGACACCGGCCAGGCCGTCACGATCGGCCTGCCGCGCAACATGGTCGATGTGCCGTTCAACGACGACTCGCCGCTCAAGGCGCTCTACCCCGAGGGCTACGGGGCGATCGACGGCTGCGAGGTCGACGTCTGCATGCTCAACTCGATCTACACCGAGGTCGAGCTGAAGAGCCCCGACATGTATCCGGATGCGGTCGCCGAGGGCTCGGAGCCGGGCATCGAGGCGATGCGGGATGCCGCGGAGGGCATCACCGGCCTGCCGATCCAGTACTACGTGCTCATCGACATGGCCGGATTCCAGCAGCTCATCGACGCGCTCGGCGGCGTGACGATCACTGTCCCCGAAGACGTCCCGATCCACGCTGACGAGACGTTCACGACGGTCGCCGAGTGGATCCCAGCGGGCGAGCAGCACCTCGACGGCTACCACGCGCTCTGGTACGCGCGCTCGCGTCACGGCACGAGCGACTACGACCGCATGGCGCGCCAGCTGCAACTGCAGGAGGCAGTGCTCGCGCAGTTCAACGCGGCGAACGTGCTCACGAAGTTCCAGGAGATCGCCGCGGCGGGCTCCCAAGTCGTGAAGACCGACGTGCCACAGGGCATGCTCGGGTACTTCGTCGACTTGGCGTCGAAGACGAAGAAGCTCCCGATCATCGACGTGCCCCTCGTACCCGACAACGGGATCGACCCCGAAGACCCCGACTACGACTACATCCGCCAGCTCGTGCAACAGGCGGTGTTCCCGCCGGAGCCCGCCGAGGAGTAACGGCGTTCGTCGGTCGAGTAGCGAGCGCCAGCGAGCGTATCGAGACCCGCGTCTGCCGGACTGGTCTCGATACGCTCCTTCGTCGCTACTCGACCGGCTCTACGCTCCTTCGTCGCTACTCGACCGGCTACAGGTCGGCGTGCAGCTGCCACACTCGTTCGCCGGCGTCGCGCCAGCTGAACGCCCGGCTGCGGTCGTTTCCGACGAGCGCGAGCCGTTCGGCCAGCGCCCGGTCGGTCACCACCGAAGTGATCGCGGCGGCGAGCCGGTCGGCGTAGCCATCGTCAGCCATGCCGACCGGCACCACGAGACCCGACCCGGCTGAGACCTCGAGGTAGGCCGGGGCATCCGAATGGATCACCGGGGTGCCGAGGCTGAACGCCTCGATGAGTGCCGTGCCCGCGCCCTCGTCATGGCTCGGCGCCACGAAGGCGAGCGCACGGGCGATGACGACCGCGAGGTCTGGGGCGTCGAGGTCGTCGAGGTGTGAGACGCGCGCGGCATCCACCCCGCTCTCGTCGGCGACGGCGGCGACGTGCTGGTCGCCCCAGGTCTCGGGCCCGAGCACGACGACGGGCACGTCGGGAACCCCGCGCCGGCCGAGCGCGGTCAAGACGTCGACGAGCCCCTTGCGCGGCTCGAGGGTGCCGGGCACGACGATGTACTCGCTCGGAAGCCCGAGCCGCGCGGCCCGTTCGTCGGCGTCGGGGCCGACGACGAGCCCTGATCGCGGCGCGGTGCCGATGACCCGCACCCGGTCACCGAATTCGGCCACCTGGGCGAGCCGTTCGGCCAGCGCGTGCGTGGGCACGACCACCGCGTCGGCATGCTTGCGGGCACGCTTCATCATGCCCTTCTGCCAGGTGACGGATGCCGCGGTGAGTGCCTCGGGGTGCGTCCACGCGAGCACGTCGTGCACCGTCACGACGACCTGGTTGCCGTCGTGCGAACGGTCGTGCTTGCGAAGTGGGGCGAAGAGGCTGGTGCCGTGGATGATGCCGCCGCCCGGTGACGTGGTGACGCCGAGCTGCCAGGCCGCGGCGAGTTCGCGACGGGCGAGCGAGGTCTTGTAGAGGCCCGACAGGCCGGGCACCTCGGCGAGCACCCTGTCGTAGTCCTGGGGGAGTGATGACGACACGATCGCCTCGACGTCGCAGTTCGGTGGCGCGGCCGCGACGATGGCGCGCCCGAGATCACGCGTGTATCGTCCGAGCGGGCCCGGCACCGGTGCGACGATCTGGTCGAGGATGACGCGGAGGGTGGTCGTCACACTGCTTCCTTTCGACGCAGCAGAGCTGCACGTCTTCAGCGTAGCCCCCTCCCAAACGGGGGGCGGGTCGCGTCGAGGGCAGCACGGTGAATTCGCTACACTGCGAAAGCCTGCCGACGGCCGGTGAATTCGATGGAGAGTAGTGATGACCGAGCAGGCCGAGAGCATTCCGTTCTCGCGCCCGTATCTCGCTCCTGCGTCGTTCGAACGGCTGGCCGCCGTGCTCGGCTCCGACCACGCCCACGGCGACGGGCCCTTCACGCGCGCAGCGAGTGCGCGACTCGCGGCCATCCTCGGCGGGGGCGACGTGCTGCTCACCACCTCGGGCACCCACGCGCTCGAGATGGCCAGCCGGCTGCTCGACCTCGGGCCCGGCGACGAGGTCGTGCTTCCGAGCTTCACGTTCTCGTCTGCGGCCACGGCCGTCGCCATGACCGGCGCGCGCATCGTCTTCGTCGACATCGATCCGGCGACCGGCAACATCGATCCGAATCAGGTGGCCGAGGCGATCACGCCGCGCACCCGCGCGATCTCCGTCATGCACTACGGCGGCATGCCCGTCGACATGACCGCCATCATGGGTCTGGCGGCCGAGCGCGACCTCACCGTGATCGAAGACAACGCACACGGACTCGGCGTGCGAACCGACCTCGGTGTGCTCGGGCGCATCGGCGACCT
>DASSBT010000145.1:0-14151 GCA_035698465.1 Agromyces sp.
AGACCCCGATCGGGCCGACGGCGGTCTGGAATACCGGATATCCGAGGTTGCCTGGACGGAAGTAGAACTTCTCCCAGAACTTGTCGAGGTTCGGGATGTGGTGCTTGCGGTACGAGCCGAGGACCGTGCCGTCGGAGTCGACCACGACTGCGGTGTTGTAGTAGACGCCCGGCTGCTCCTCCTCGTAGATCGGAAGGATCATGACCATGCCGAGCTCCTTGGCCAGCGCGGCGAACCGCTGCACGATGGGCCCGTCGACGGGTTCGGCGTAGTCGTAGTACTTGGCGTCTTCGGTGATGCCGAAGTACGGACCGTAGAACAACTCCTGGAAGCAGATCACCTCTGCGCCCTGTTCCTTCGCCTGCCGAGCGAACTGTTCGTGCTTGTCGAGCATCGACGCCTTGTCGCCGGTCCAGGTCGTCTGCGTGATTGCCGCTCGAACGATCGTCATGTCATCTCCTGAGTCGGTCGGCGTCGTTGCCGTCCGCCCGATGGGGCTTCGCGTGAACGAATGCTCAGGTACTCATCGGGCGATGCGGTGATGCCGAGAGGTGGTGCCGGTTCCTGCGGAACGGGGCTCGCGACCCGTTCTGTTATTGTTCGGCGTGAACATTTCTCTTGTGTTTCACTGTGTGACGTTGTGGTTACTCATCTTGTCCCTTGCTCCGTGAGGAGGCAATGGCCGTGTCAGGTATTCCTGAGAATGCCCCCGCTTCCGCGGTGCTCGCACGTGTGGAATTCCCCGACACGACGCCGCGCGCGATCGCGGGCGTGATCGCCCGGCTGGTGAGCGCGGGCGAACTCGAGGAGGGAATGCGACTGCCGACGGTGCGCGTGCTCGCTGCGTCGTTGGGGGTGAGCCCGGCGACCGTGAGCCAGGCGTGGCAGGCGCTCTCGCGCGCGGGCCTCATCGAGTCGCGTGGCCGCGCCGGCAGCTTCGTGCGTCGCGATTCGCGCGACTGGCTGGCGCCCCGAATGCGCGGCATGGCCGCGCCGAACGACCCCGTGCGTCTCGACCTCTCGCGCGGAACGCCCGACCCGTCGCTGCTGCCGGCGCTCGGGCCGGCCCTCTCGCGCGTCTCGGCCAGAGCCGAGACGGGGAGCTACCAGGCCGAGCCGGTGATCCCGGCGCTCGCGGCGGCGCTCGCCGACTCGTGGCCATCGCAGGCGGAGTCCATCATGGTCGTCGACGGCGCCCTCGATGCGATCTCGCGCACGCTCGAGCAGGTCGTGCGGTTCGGCGACCGGGTCGTGGTCGAGAGCCCCGGCTTCCCGCCGTTCCTCGACCTGCTCGATGTGCTCGGCGCCGAGGCGCTGCCGGTCGCGCTCGACGAGCACGGCATGATGCCCGAGTCGCTCGCACGTGCGCTCCGTCGACGACCGGTCGCGGTGCTGCTGCAACCGCGGGCGCAGAACCCGACCGGCGCCTCGATGACGGCCGAACGCGCCGACGAGCTCGCCGGCGTCATCCGCTCGGCCACCGATGTCGACTCGCTCGTGGTCATCGAGGACGACCATTCGGGGCTCATCTCGACCGAGCGCGACGTGACCCTCGGCACGTCGCTTCCTGATCGCGTCGTGCACGTGCGCAGCTTCTCGAAGTCGCACGGGCCCGACCTTCGCATCGCCGCGCTCGGCGGCCCCCGCCGGCTCGTCGATCGCGTCACCGCGCGCCGCATGATCGGCCCCGGCTGGACATCCCGAATGCTGCAGACCATCCTGCTCGACCTGCTCACCGAGAGCGCCTCGGTGAATGCGGTCGCCGAAGCGCGACGGCAGTACTTCACCCGCCAGCGCGCCCTCGGCGACGCGCTACGGGCGCGCGGTGTCGACGTCGCGCCGGCCGACGGCATCAACCTCTGGATGCCGGTGCTGAGCGAACGATCCGCCCTCGTGCAACTCGCGGCAAGCGGCATCCGGGTGGCAGCGGGTTCGCCGTTCCTGGCGGCCGAGGCGACGGATGCCGCGAACGGCATGCACTTCAGGTCGTCGGGCTCGAACGGCAACGGCGGGCACAGCCAGGACTTCGTGCGAGTGACGGTCGGCGTGCTGCGCGACGGCACCGAGGAGGTCGCCGACGCGCTCGCCTCAGCGGCGCAGCACCTGGCGGCAGGCGGGTACTGAGGGAGTTGGGCACGCGCTCCCTGAGCCGTGTCGAAGGGGGCGAGAAGCGGCGGCTCAGACCTTGACCGAGCTCGGCGCCTTCATGTAGCGGTCGGGGGTGATGGTGAGTTCTGCCTGACCGCCCGTCATCGACCGGAGGTCGAGCACGTACCGGGCGAGTTCGGCCTCGGGCACGCTCGCCACCACCCTGGCGCGCCCGTCATCTGTGAGCTCGGTCGCACTCACGCGGCCGCGGCGGCCCGAGAGGTCGGTCAGCACCGTGCCCTGCAAGTCGCTCGGAACCGTGACGGTCACGATCGACACGGGCTCGAGCACCACGGTGCCCGCCTCGGCGAGCGCCGCCTTCACCCCCAGCGACGCGGCGGTGCGGAACGCCATCTCGGAGGAATCCACCGAGTGCGCCTTGCCGTCGAAGAGCTCGACACGCACGTCGACCACCGGATGCCCCTGCGGCCCCCCAGATGCGAGCGCATCGCGCGCCCCCTTCTCGACGGCCGGAATGTACGTCCTCGGCACCGCTCCGCCGACCACCTTGTCGATGAATTCGAAACCCTCGCCCGACGGGAGCGGTGAGAGGCGCAGCTCCACGACCGCGAACTGCCCGTGGCCGCCTGACTGCTTCTTGAGCTTGCCCTCGGCCTGCACGGATGCCGCGATCGTCTCGCGGTACGCGACAGGCGCGGGTGCCGTGGTCACGTGCACGCCGAAGACGCGGGCGAGGCGCTCCACGGCCATCTCGACGTGCGTGTCACCGAGGCCGCGCAGGATCGTGGCCCCGCCGGCGCGATCGACGACCAGTGTGTGGTCCTCCGCGACGAGCCGGCCGAGCGCAGCGAACAGCTTCTCGTCGTCGGACTGTGCAGCGGGCGTGAGGGTCACCGCGTAGACGGGTGCTCGGTGGGGCAGTGGCAGCGGGCGAGCGGTGCCGCTCGAACGTGACCACAGCAGGGAACCCGACGGCGAGCCGGTCAGCTTCGCCACGGCACCGACATCGCCCGCTCGCAGCACGTCGACGGGCAGGTGCTCGGCGCCACGCAACTGGAACAGGCCGTGGATGCGCTCGTCGGCGCCCGTGGTGGCATTGTGCAGGCGGTCACTCGGCCGAAGGACGCCAGAGAGGACTTTCAGCATCGACACCTGCCCGACGAACGGATCGGACACGGTGCGGAAGACATGCACGAGCGGCTCGCCGTCGGGGTTCGGGGCGACGCGGAGTTCGGTGCCGCCGCTCCGGCCGTCCGGCGAGCCGCCGATCACGATGCGGGAGTCGTGATCGAGCGCCGAGGGGGACAGGCTGCAGAGCAGGTCGGCGACGCGATCGACGCCGATACCCGTTGTGGCCGAGCACACGATCACGGGCACCGCCTCGCCCGAGGCAACCTCGCGCGCGAAGGTCCGTTCGAGTTCGCGCGCGGACGGCTCCCGCCCGTCAAGATACGCCTCGAGCTGCTCATCGTCGTGCGAGACGATCTCCTCGGTCACGTCGAGGTGCATCTGATGTTCTTCGGCCTGGGCCTCGGGCGGCAGCGGCTCGTCATGATGGCGACCGACGTCGTCGTACACGAGCGCCTGCTCGCTGAGCACGTCGGCGATCGAGCGGAACGACTGCTCTTCACCGAGCGGCAGCTCGACCGCCCAGAGATGATCGCCGAACGCCGCGTGCAGCTCGCCGAGCACCCGCCGGAAGTCGGCCCGTGCCTTGTCCTCCTGCGTGATGACCACGATGCGCGGCACGCCCGCCGCCTCCGCAGCCGCCCAGGCGAACCTGGTGCCCGCCGTGACGCCGTCGACCGCGCTCACCACGATCGCCGCGGCATCCGCCACCGACAGCGCGGTGTCGACACCGCCGACGAAATCGGGATGCCCCGGCGTATCGGCGAGGGTAATCGCCTGCTCGACGCCATCGGGACCGGTCCAGCTCAGCCGGGCGAGCGCGAGGGCGAGCGTCGTGCCTCGCGCGATCTCCTCAGGTTCGTGGTCGCAGACGGTGGTGCCCTGCTCGACGCTGCCGGCTCTCGAGATCGCGCCCGCCCGCAGCAGCAGGGCCTCGGCCAGGGTCGTCTTGCCCGAGCCTGCCCCGCCGATCAGGGCGATGGTGCGGTGGGATGGGGTCGATGCCGAGTTCATGTGGCCTCCCGCGCCGGTGCGGATCTGTTCGTCCATCGTGGACCGATCGCGCCGCGAACACCAGAGGTGGGGCGACCCAGGTCGCGTCTGATGCGGCCTATCAATCGATTGAATTCGGAACGTATTCGGAATACCATGGTCTGTATGTCCTCTGCTGCTCTTGCGCCACGTCGTCGCGTCGTGCGCTCCTCGGAACTGTCCAAGCATTCGGCCCGAGTCTTCGAGCAGGCGGAGGCTGGGCCCATCGATGTCACCCGGCGCGATGGTGAAACGCTTGTGCTGTTGACCAAGCATGATGACGAGCAACGGCAAGACGTGCTTCGGCTGGCAGCCCAGTTGATCGCAGTTTCACTCGACGAGTCCGGCACCCTCGTTGACCGGCTGTCGATTCCCTTCCCGTGGATCAAGCTGCTCTCCGAGCGCGACCAGCAACAGTGCGCCATGGAGATCGTGGCGACCGCTCGCGGTGCGTTCGACGTCAACCAACCAGGCCGAATCCTGACCGAACTCGCCGCATGGCGGAATACCGCTGAAGCGGTGGCTGCTGGGCTCGGCAATGACCGACTCGATTGGCTCGAAGAGCCGGTCATCACTGAGCGACCCAAGCCCTGATGGCGAAGAAGGCATCGGGCGTACCACGCCCGATCAAATCGACGGAGTACGCAATCGAGTTGGCCACTTCACAAGCCGCAAGAGGTTGGACCGACCTCGTTGCCACACAGAAGAACGCAGTCGTTGACGCGTGGGACCGACTCACGACGGAACCCACCCGCTCTGACACTCGCTGCCACCAACTCAAAGGTGATCTCTCCACGTTGACGCACGCAGGTGCGATCCACGACCAGTGGCAGTGCGAGCTCAACGGCGGCGCCCGCATCTGGTTCTACGTGGACGGCCGAACCGTCAAGATCGTTCGCATGTTCACCGCGCACCCGAACCAGACGAAATGACCGCCGCGGTGAAGATCACGGTGCTCGCGGGCGGAGTCGGCGGATCGCGTTTCGTGCGCGGGGTGCGGGAAGCGGTGCGACGGCGCCCTTCGACAGGCTCAGGGAGCGAGTCCTCAGACGGCGCCGTGACCGTGATCGTGAACACGGGTGACGACCTCTGGCTCGCCGGGTTGCGCCTGATGCCCGACTTCGACTCGCTGCTCTACTCGCTCGCGGGCGTCAATGACACGGAGCGCGGGTGGGGTCGCGCGGGCGAGACCGAACGCGTCGCCGCCGAGTTGCGCGAGTGGGGCGTCGGGTGGCCGTGGTTCACGCTCGGCGACCTCGACCTCGGCACGCATCTCGCCCGCACGGCCTGGCTCCGCGAGGGGGCGACGGTGTCGGAGGTCGCCGTGCGCCTGCAGACGCGCTGGCCACTCGGCGTGCGGCTCATCCCGGCGACCGACACCGAGGTCGACACGCACGTCGAGGTCGCCGACACCGACGTGCCCGGCGGCATCCGCGAGCTGCATTTCCAGGAGTGGTGGACCAGGTACCGCGCGTCGCTTCCCGCCGTCGCATTCCGACAGCGGAATATCGAAGTGGCGCGTGCGGCGCCCGGGGTCGTCGAAGCAATCGCCGCGGCCGACCTCGTGCTCGTCGCGCCGTCGAACCCGGTGGTCTCGATCGGCACGATCCTCTCGATCGGAGGCATCCGCGAAGCGCTCGCCAAGACACGAGCGCCCGTCATCGGCGTCTCCCCGATCATCGGCGGCAGGGTCGTGCGCGGCATGGCCGATGCCTGCCTGCCCGTGATCGGCGTCGAGACGAGCGCGGAGGCGGTCGGCAGGCACTACGGCTCTCGCAGAAATGGCGGCCTGCTCGACGGGTGGCTCGTCGATGAGGCAGATGCCGCGGCCGTCGCGCCGCTCGAGGGGATCGGCCTGGCCGCGGCATCCGTGCCGCTCTGGATGCGGGACCTCGGAACGTCGGCCGCCCTCGCCGACGAGGCCATCGACCTCGGTACGCGTGTGCGCGCGGCACACGGCACGTGACGACGGAGTACGGGAGGATGGCGCGGTGATCCTGATCGTCGCGTTCGCGCTCGGGTCGGCGATGCTCTACGGCGTCGCCGACTTCATGGGTGGCGTCGCGGCGCGGCGCATCCCGGTGCTCGTCGCAACGACGATCAACTACGCGCTCGCGGCGGTCGTGCTCGTGATCACGCTGCTTATCGTCGGCGGCGTCTGGTCGACATCCGCCGTTATCGGCGGGCTCGTCGCCGCCGTACTCGCCGCGGTGGGATTCCTCACGTTCTATGCCGCGCTCGCGGCCGGCCCGATCTCGCTGATGTCGCCGCTCATGGCGCTGCTCAGCTCAGCGGTGCCGGTGATCGTGGCGCTCGTGCTCGGCGACCAGCTGCGGCCGATCGCCTGGGTGGCGATCGTCGTCGCCATCGTGGGCTCGGTGATGATCGGGATCGAGCGGCGCGTGAGCACCCGCGGCGCGAAGCCGCGCACACTCCTCTTCGCGATCATCGCCGGCCTAGGTCTGGGCGGTGCGACCGTGGCGCTGGATGCCGTGCCCGAGGAGGCCGGCATGGTGCCGATCTTCCTCGACACGACGGTCGGCTTCGTGCTGCTGCTCGCGCTCGTCGCTCTGGCGCCCCGAGTTCCGGCACTGCGACGGCTGCTCGCGTCGCTCGATGCGCATGAGGCGCCGGTCGTGACGCCTGCGTGGTCGGGTGCCGCCGGCGGCGCGGCGCGGCGTCGCGCCCTTCTGCTCGCCGCCGCCGCCGGCATCCTGGTCGGCGGTGCGAACGTCCTGCTCATGGTCGCGCTGCACGCCGGCAGCGTTGCGGTCGTCGCGGTGCTCGTGAACCTGTACCCCGTCGCCACGGTGCTCCTCGCGTGGATCCTGCTGCGCGAGCGGGTGAACGCCATCCAGGGCACCGGAATCGTGCTGGCGGTCGCGGCATCCGTGATGCTCGGACTCGCCTGACGAAGCCGATCGACGCAGCGCCGTGAAGCGGGTCTACGATGGAAGCGACCGCCGGTCTGGCTTTGACCGGTCTTGGTGGCCCGGGATTGGGCCGCGAGTCGCCGACCTCGTCGGGTATCGCTGAACCGTCCCGGAGGATCCATGCCCATTCGCCGTATCCCGCGTCGCCGAACGACGCGCTTCGCTACTGCGCGCAACGACGCCGCGCGCGTCACCACAACGCGCGCGATCACAACTCGCATCGGCGCGCCCGCCGCGCCCGCCGCCGCGACACGGCGTGCCGCGCTGCTCGCCGCTGCGGCATCCGTCGCCCTGCTCGCGGGCTGCGCCGCACCGGCGGCATCCACCACGGCGGCGGAAGATACCGGCCCGGCCGCGGCATCCGGATTCCCGCTCACGATCGACAACTGCGGCACCGAGGTGACGTTCGAGTCGGCGCCCGAGCGGGTCGTCACGATCAAGTCGTCGACGCTCGAGTTGCTGCTCGCGCTCGGACTCGAAGACCGCATCATCGGCACCGCGTTCAGCGACGGTCCGGTGCCCGACGAATTCGCCGACGCGGCATCCGGCCTCGAGGTGCTCTCCGAGAAGGTGCCGTCGCAGGAGGCGACGCTCGCTGCCGAGCCCGACCTGGTCTACGCCGGCTGGGAGTCGAATCTCACCGCCGAGGGCGCGGGCGACCGCGACACCCTCGCGAAGCTCGGCGTCGCGAGCTACGTCGCGCCCGCCGCGTGCAAGGGCGAGGGCTACATGCCGAATCCGCTCACCTTCGACGAGGTCTTCCGCGAGTTCGAGGAGGCCGGTGCGATCTTCGGCGTTCCGGATGCCGCGGCCGACCTCGTCGCGACCCAGCGCGCTGCGCTCGACGCGGTCGACCCGAGCGATGCCGCACTCACCGCCCTCTGGTACAGCTCGGGCGACGACACCCCGTTCGTCGGAGCCGGCATCGGCGCCCCGCAGATGATCATGAGCGCCGCGGGCCTCGGGAACATCGCCGCCGACGTCGAGGACACGTGGACGTCGATGGGCTGGGAGGCGATCGTGGCCGCGAACCCCGACGTCATCGTGCTCGTCGATGCCGCGTGGAACACCGCCGAGCACAAGATCGAGCAGCTCGAGTCGAATCCGGCGACCGCGGCGATGCCCGCGGTGCAGCAGCAGCGGTACCTCGTCGTGGACTTCCCGGCGACCGAGGCCGGGGTGCGCAACGTCGACGCGGTGACGTCGCTCGTCGAGCAGCTCGAGGAACTCGGGCTCTGATGAGCGAGCGCGTCGTTTCCCGCCAACCGAGGGTCGATTCCGGCTCGACGTGGCGGGATTCGACGCGCTCGCCCGAGAGGGGCGGCGCCCGCGGTGCGCGCACGGGCGCGTGGGCCCTCGGCCTGGCGGTGCTGCTCGCGGCATCCATCGTCGTGGCCGTCACCATCGGACCAGCCGGCCTCAGCCCCGCCGACGTGTGGGCGAGCATCCTCGCCCACCTCGGCATCGGTGAGCCGACGCTCAGCCCGCTGCGCGACGGCATCGTGTGGGAACTCCGCATGCCGCGGGTACTCACCGCCGCCGCGGTCGGCGCCGGCCTCGCGCTCTGCGGCGCGGTCATGCAGGCGCTCACCCGCAACCCACTCGCCGACCCGTACCTGCTCGGACTCTCGTCGGGCGCGTCGGTCGGCGCAGTCGTCGTGATCGTGCTCGGCGTCGGCCTGCTGCTCCCGTTCGCCGCGTTCGTCGGCGCACTCGTCGCCCTCGCCGCAACCCTCGCCCTCGCGGGCGCTGCGGGCGCCCTCACCCCGACGCGCACCGTGCTCGCCGGGCTCGCCGTGTCCTCGGTGTTCGGTGCGATCACGAGCCTCGTCATCTTCTGGAGCGCGACCGGCGACAGCTATCGCGAGATCCTGAACTGGCTGCTCGGATCACTCGCCGGCACCGATTGGACGTCGGTCGCGATCGCCGGCGGCGCCCTGCTCGTCATCGGCGTGCCCCTGCTCACGAGCGCGAAGACCCTCGACGCGTTCGCATTCGGCGACACGGCGGCCGCAGCGCTCGGCATCCACGTCGCACGCAGCCGCGCCTGGCTCCTGACCGGCACGGCACTGCTCACCGGCGCGCTCGTCGCCGTGAGCGGCTCGATCGGGTTCGTCGGCCTCATCCTGCCGCACGCCGTGCGCCTGCTCGTCGGTTCGCGACACCGCGCCCTGCTGCCGCTGTCGGCGCTCGCCGGTGCGATCTTCCTCGTCTGGGCCGACACCGGGGCCCGCGCCCTGTTCGATCCGCGCGAACTCCCCGTCGGCATCGTCACCGCCCTCATCGGCGGACCCGTCTTCGCCCTGATCATGCTGCGCAACCGGAGGCTCACATGACCGTCGATGGCCACGTCACTGGCGGCATCCGCACCGACCGCGTGCGCTTCACCCGCGCACGCCGCCTCATCATCGACGACGTCGACGCGACCGTGCCGGCCGGCCACGTCGGCGCGCTCCTCGGCCCGAACGGCGCCGGAAAGAGCACGCTTCTCCACCTCATCGCCGGCATCGAACGACCGGATGCCGGAACCACCCGCTTCGCCGGCCGCGACCTCACCGCGCTGCACCGCCGCGACCGCGCCCGGCTCATGGCCCTCGCCGAACAGGAGGTGACGGATGCACCTGGCCTCCGCGTCGCCGAGGTCGTCGCCCTCGGGCGCACCCCGTACCTCGGCGCGTTCGCCGGCCCCGACGAGCTCGATCGCAACATCGTGCGCCGCTGCATCGAGCAGGCCGGACTCGTCCACCTCGCCGATCGCGAGTACGCGTCGCTCTCCGGCGGCGAACGCCAGCGCGTGAATCTCGCCCGCGCCCTCGCCCAAGACCCCGAGCTGCTCCTGCTCGACGAGCCGACCAACCACCTCGACATCCGTTCGCAACTCACGACACTCGGCCTCCTCCGCGGCCTCGCGCGTGGTGGGCTCACCGTACTCGCGGCACTCCATGACCTCTCGCTGGCAGCCGGCTACGCCGATCACGTGATCGTGCTCGATCGCGGCCGCGTGGTCGCCGCGGGCGAACCGCGCACGGTGCTCACGCCTGCCCTGATCCACAACGTGTGGGGCGTCGAGGCGGAGGTGCTGGAGCATCCGTCGACCGGAAGGCCGCTCATCGCCTACGCGGGAGTCGCAGACGCCGCGGGCGTCACAGGCGAACGGATGCCACTACCGAGCCCGGCCCGCCCCTGATGCCACTGGCCGGCGAAAGCACATGAGAATCCGCCGCATACCGCGCTGAGCGGCGGTGAACTTCGGACTTTCATGCGTTTCGGACGCTCGAGTCGGCCGGGCTGCGGTGCTCAGACCACCCACCGGCCCGGCGGGGCGCAAGCCCTCGCCGCGGGCCGCGCTCAGGCGTAGCCTTGGCCGCATGGACGAGCTGACGGAAATCCGGAGAGCGCTGCTCGAGTCGATCGCGCAGGAATTCCTGCACAACTCACGGAACGGGCGCCGACTGCTCGCCGTGGAGGGCGAGTCCGACGAGCTCGCGACGAGGTTCGCGGATGACCTCGCGGCAGTGCTCCTCGAGCGGGGCGAGCCTGCCGTGCGCGTCTCGCTCGGAGACGTCGACGAACCGGTGCTGCGCGCGAAGACCGTCGAGCCGTTCCGCGCGGGCGAACTGCCCGCTGCCGAGAATCCCGACACGGTGCTCGTCGTCGACGGACGCCGCCTGTTGAACCTGTCGGTCCGCGGCATCTGGCACTTCTCCGTGTGGGTGCTCGCGGGCGACGAACTCCCCCATGCGTTCGTGAACGTGGTCGTCGACGCAACCGATGAATCAGCGCCGAAGCGGTATTACTACGACCTCTGCAAGCTCCCGCCGAGCGTCGGCGAGCGGGGCGCTTCTGCAGCGGTCTCCCCGGTGCCGAGCACGTTGTAGCGCATGGTGGCGATCGCGATCCCAGCGCGAGTGCGATGGGCGGTCGACGTGTTGGCGCCCGTCGCGGGCGAACGTATTCTCGACATCGGCTCGGGCACCGGGGCATCCGTCGAACTGATCGTCGAGACCGTCGGCGGAGGTGGCACCGTCGTCGCGATCGATCGCTCGGCCTCGGCCGTCGGACGCATCCGAAATCGCGTCGAGCGAGCGATCGACGACGGTATCGTCGACGTGATCGAGTCGAGCGTCGCCGACATCGACACGGCGCGCGGCCCGTTCGATGCCGCGATCGCACTGAACGTCAACGTCTTCTGGACGACGGATGCCGCAGCCGACCTCGTCGCGCTCAGCCGCGTGATGGCTCCGGGTGCGCGACTCGTGATCGCGTACGGCGACGGGCCGGCGCCGGGCCTCGACCGAGGCCACCTCGACCTGGTGCACTCCAACGTGGACGCGTCGCCATGGTTCGACGTGCAACGCCGTGTCGATCATGAGCACGCGAGCGCGCTCGTCGCCATTACGACAGCACATCCTTCGTAAGGAACCGGCCCACGGCGAGCGCACCGAAAGCCACGATGTAGCCGGCCTGCAGTAGTGCGTTGTCGGCGAATGAGTCCCACACGATCGGCTCTCGTAGGAGGTCGCCGAGACCGAGCCAGTAGTGCGTGAACAGCCACGGATGCAGCCACTCGAGCTGCGGCAACGCGTCGAGGATCTGCGAGACGACCGCGAGGATCGCGGTCGCCGCCATCGCGCCGACCGGCACCGTGGTGAGGGTCGAGAGGAACAGGCCGATCGCCGACATGCCGAGCAGCGACACGGTGACGTATGCCGCGATCACGAGGAACCGCAGCAATGCCTCGCCCACGCTCACGGTCACCCCCGAGAGCAGGGTGACGTCGCCCACCGGGAACAGCGCCCATCCGACGAGCGAACCGACCACGACGACGGTGAGCGTTGCGGCTGCGCAGAAGGCCGCGGCCACGACGTACTTCACGACGAGGAGCCGGATGCGTCCGGCCGGCGCGATGAGCAGGTAGCGCAGCGTGCCGTGGCTGGCCTCACCCGCGATCGCGTCGCCGGCGACCACGCCGATCGTGAGCGGCAGGAAGAGCGGGATCGCGACGATCATCGCAGTGAGTCCCACGAAGAGGCCGTTGTTCGTGATCTGGTCGAGGAACGCGGGGCCGCGCCCGGTCGGCGCCGGGCCGGCGACGAGGATCGCGACCGCGATGAGGATCGGGATGAGTGCGAGAGCGCCGAGCATCGCCCAGGTGCGCCACCGCCGGAAGAGCGTGCGCAACTCGGAGCCGAGGAGCGAGAGCAGGCCGCCGCCCGGCGAGGCGGGTCTCGAGACGGCGGCTTCGCGGCCTCCTCGACCAGCGGGATCCGTCCCGCCCGGCGAGGCGGGTCTCGAGACGGCGGCTTCGCGGCCCGCTCGGCCAGCGGATGCCGCAACGGGACCCTCACTGGACAACGTCGAACCCCTCACCGGTGAGTTCCACGAAGCGCTGCTCGAGGTTCGCGTGCATCGTCTCGAAGCCGCGCACTCGCACACCGGCCTCGACGAGCGTGGCGACGACGACTTCAGGTGCGGTCGTGCCGAGCTGCGCCGCGATGAGTTCGTCGCCCGCGGCATCCGGTCTCGAGACAGCTGCTTCGAGGGCTCCTCGACCAGCGGGTTCGACGCCGAGTTCGAGTCCGAGCCGCCCGAGCACCTCGCGTGCCCGCGCAGCATCGGGCGTGCGCACGATCACGCGCACCTCGCCCTCGTCGCGGAACTCGTCGAGCGTGCCCTGCGCCACGAGCCGCCCGGCGCTCATCACGCCGACGTGCGTGCAGATCTGCTCGACCTCGGCGAGGAGGTGACTCGACACGAAGACGGTCGTGCCGTCGTCGGCGAACGACCGGATGAGCGCGCGCACCTCGCGGGTGCCCTGCGGGTCGAGTCCGTTCGTCGGCTCGTCGAGCACGAGCAGTTCGCGCGGCATCAGCAGCGCGTTCGCGAGCCCCAGCCGCTGCTTCATGCCGAGCGAGTACGCGTGCACCTTCTTGCGGGCGGCGTGCGAGAGGCCGACGCGGTCGAGCGCCTCGGCCACTCGGGCCGCGCGGGTGCGCCGTGGCGCCCGCCGGTCGGCGGCGTCGAAGCGATGCAGGTTCGCCTCGCCAGAGAGGTAGGGCGAGAACGCGGGTCCTTCCACGAGCGCGCCGACGCGGGGCAGCACCGAGTCGACGTGCCGCGGCATCTCGGCGCCGAGCACCTGCGCGTTGCCGGCGGATGCCGCGACGAGGCCGAGCAGCATCCGGATCGTGGTCGTCTTGCCAGAGCCGTTCGGCCCGAGGAATCCGAAGACGGCTCCCTGCGGCACCGCAAGGTCGAGGCCGTCGACGGCGAGCTGCGAACGGAAGCGCTTGGACAGGCCGTGCGTCTCGATCGCGAGGCCCTGCACCGCGGCGCCCGTCAGCGACCGGTCGCAGCGACGTCGAGCAGGCGGTCGACCGTCACCGCGCCGGCGAGCACTCGCCCGTCGTCGGTGATGAGCACCGTGACCAGCGACGTCTCGAGGACGCTACCGCCGTCGACGCGCCCGGTGAGCATGTCGAGCATCCCGGCGCCGCCCTGAGTCTGTCGAAGGGATGCCGCGTCGTCACCGTCTTCGGTCTCGGGCGCACCACCCGCGGCGTCCAAGGCGCCGAGCGCACCGGCCGGCAACTCCACCACGGCCGACCAGCCTTCGCCGTGCACGACCGGCTGCGGCATCCGCTCGCGATCGCCCGCTGCACCTGCCTCGGCTTCGGCCTTCCATTGTTCGAGCTCGGCGACGGTCGGCACCGGCACGACGTGCTCGGTCACGGTCGTGCCCTCGGGAGGAGTGAACGCGAAGACGGAAGCCTCGGGCGCCTCGAACGAGACGTCGGTGAAGGCGACGCTGAACGCCGGCTCGTCAGCGCCGCGTGCGGTGACGGATGCCGCGAGCGCGACACCGGTCGCACCGTCGATCGCAACCGACACCTCACCGACGAGCGTGTCGGCGTCACGCGGCTCGAGCACGAGCTCGTACGCTTCGCGC
>DASSBT010000146.1:0-3978 GCA_035698465.1 Agromyces sp.
TCACGCACTGCGCACGAGATGTGCGCGCGTTCGAGTCGAAACGACAGACACACGATCTGGGCCGCCAGCGCCTGCAAAGCCTGGGCCCGCAAGGAGAACCACCATGGACGAAGACAACAAGGTCGTCGCAGACGCCCGCGAATCGTTCGGCAAGGGCGCGGCGCGCAAGCTCCGCGCCGCCGGCAAGATCCCCGCCGTGCTCTACGGTCACGGCACCGACCCCCGTCACCTCACGCTGCCCGCCCACCAGGTCGGCCTGATCATCCGCAAGGCGAACGCGCTGCTCGACCTGCAGATCGACGGCAAGGGCCAGCTCGCCCTCGTGAAGGACGTGCAGAAGGACCCGGTGCGCCAGATCATCGAGCACCTCGACCTCATCGTGGTCAAGAAGGGCGAGAAGGTTCAGGTCGAGGTGCCCGTGCACCTCGCCGGCGAGCCGTTCCCCGGCACGATCGCCGATCTCGACGCGAAGACGCTGCGCCTCGAGGTCGAGGCCACCCACATCCCCGAGAACGTCGTCGTCTCCGTCGAGGGCCTCGAGGAGGGCACGCAGATCCACGCGAAGGACGTGGAGCTGCCCAAGGGCGCCGCACTCATGGACGAGCCCGACCTGCTCATCGTGAACATCCACGTGCCGCAGAAGGTCGACCTCGGTGAAGAGGCTGCTGCCGAGGCAGCCGAGGCCGAAGCCGCCGCAGCGGGCGAGGCGCCTGCTGAGGCCGCCGCCGACGAGGCCGCGGGCGAGTCGGCCGAGTAGTCACCGCCGTTCCACCACCGCACGGGGCCCGTGGCGCCGCATCCGGGTACGCTCGGAATGCAGGCCACGGGCCTCGTTCCATTTGCCGTTCATCGCAGTGATTTCGCTGCCGCGCAGCCGAGAGGAGCCACCGTCATGGGCCTCCTCGACCGGCTGCGCCATCGCCGGAAGGACGACGCCGTGGCCGAGAACACCTGGCTCGTGGTCGGGCTCGGCAACCCCGGCGCGCAGTACGCCGGGAACCGCCACAACGTCGGCCACATGGTCGCCGATGAGCTCGCCGCCCGGCTCGGCGCCACGTTCAAGACGCACAAGACACCGTCGCGCGTGGCCGAGGGCTTTGTGACCCCTGGCGGCCCGAAGCTCGTGATCGCGAAGCCCAACGGCTACATGAACACCTCTGGCGGGCCCGTCTCTGCGCTGCTGAAGTACTACAACCTGCCGGTCGACCGGCTCATCGTCATCCACGACGAACTCGACATCCCGTTCGACACCGTGCGCCTGAAGCAGGGTGGCGGTCATGGCGGCCACAACGGCATTCGCGACGTGTCGAAGGCGACGGACGCAGGCCCGTTCACGCGGGTGCGCGTCGGCATCGGGCGCCCGCCCGGTCGACAGGACGCGGCCGATTTCGTGTTGAGGGACTTCTCGGGCACCGAGAAGGCGTCGCTGCCGAACCTGGTGTCGGATGCCGCGGACGCCGTCGAGGCGGTCGTCTCAGAGGGCATCGTGGTGGCGCAGCAGAGGTTCCACTCGCCCGCCTGAGCTCGCAGGGCCGGCGACCGGCGCGAGCGGGGATGCCCTGTGCGGGCGGAGCCGAGCGCCGGCTCAGATCAGGCTGCGCAGGTACTCCTCTGGGGAGACGCCCGCATCGCGCGCGCGCCGCACGAGCCTCGAGTGCTCCTCGACCGAGAGGTCGAGCGTGAGCGAGTGCCATGCCTCGGCGACCTCGTCGAGGGCGAACAACCCGTCGTCACCGAACTCCGCCTCGAGTTCCACAGCCGTGGCAACGACGTCGGGCTCGGGCTCGGGCTCGGGTGAGGTCGTGACCGCGACTGCGGACTCCGGCTGTTCCGACCGTGGCGAGACGACCTCGAGTTCGACACCGGCGGAGGTCCAGCCTGGTCCGCTCGGGATCTCGGTGCCGCGCTGGTAGGCCGTCGCGACGGCTCGGGCCCGCTCATCGGCCGCCTCGTTGAGCGGATGCCCCACATGCCCCCGCACCCACTCGAAGCGGAACCGGCGACCGGCGAGCGCCTCGTCGAGCTCCTGCAGCAGTTCGACGTTCAACACGGGCTTGCCATCGGCCTTGCGCCAGCCCTTGCGCTTCCAGCCGGCGATCCACTTCGTGACGGCATTGATGACGTACTGGCTGTCGCAGAGTACGAGCAGCTCGTCGTCGAGGTGAGCCGTGGCCCGGAAGAGCTCGAGCACCGCCTTCAGTTCGCCCTGGTTGTTGGTGGCGTGGGGCCAGCCGCCGGCCGCCCAGCAGTCGTCGTCGACGTACCATGCCCACCCGGCAGGGCCCGGATTGCCGAGTGCGGATCCGTCGGCTGCGGCGATGATCACGGTGGTGCCTCCAAAGGTGTGCGTCAGTCGCCCATCGTATTCGGCAGTGGGGTGTCGGCGGATGCCGCGTGCTCCACCAACCGGCGATCGTGTCGGCGGTGCCGCGTAGACTCGTCGGGTGAACCTGCAGGGCTTGAACACGGCGCTCTCGCGCGCCTCCACCGTCGACGACGCGCTCGCCGAGGCCCTGCGGAACGCCGACTTCTCGGCGCCCGCCGGCATCGATGCACCGCTGCTGGCCGGCCTCCTGCAGCGCAGGGCAGACGCAGGCCTCGCGCCGGCGCTGCTCGTCATCACCGCCACCAGCCGTGAGGGCGAATCCGTGCGATCCTCGATCGCGCCGTACCTGCCCGATGCCGAGACCCTCGAGTTCCCCGCATGGGAGACGCTTCCGCACGAGCGCCTGAGTCCATCGGCCGAGACCGTCGGCCGTCGGTTGCATGCCCTGCGACGCATGCAGGATTGGGAACGGGCCGGCGAGCGGCATCCGCTCATCGTCGTCGCCTCTGTGCGCGCAGCGTTGCAGCCGCTCGCCGACAACCTGGCGAACCTCGAACCCGTCGAGCTCGTCGCCGGTGGCCGCGGCTACGACCTCGCCCGAATCTCGTCGACGCTCGTCGACCTCGCGTACACGCGCGTCGACATGGTCGGCCGGCGAGGCGAGTTCGCGGTGCGCGGCGGCATCCTCGATGTGTTCCCGCCCACGGCCGATCATCCCGTTCGCGTCGAGTTCTTCGGTGACGAGGTCGAAGAGTTGCGTGCCTTCTCGGTCGCCGACCAGCGCTCGCTTCCCGAGGTGGTCGAGAAGGTCTCGCTCGCACCGAGTCGCGAGCTCCTGCTGACGCCTGCTGTGCGCCAGCGCGCACGCGAGATGGTGCACGAGTTCCCGAGTCTTGCGGGGCTGCTCGAGAAGATCGCCGAGGGCATCCCCGTCGAGGGCATGGAGTCGCTCGCGCCCGCGCTGCTCGAGCGCCTCGTGTCGCTCGCCCATTACCTCCCCGCCGGCACCGCCGTCGCGGTGCTGCAGCCCGAGCGCGTGACCGGTCGGGCGGTGAGCCTCGCCGAGACGAACCGCGAGTTCCTCGGCGCGGCGTGGAGTGCGGCGACCGTCGGCGCCGACGCCCCGATCGACCTCGCCGCAGGCGACTTCCTCACCGTGCGCGAGTTCCGCGAGGCGGTGCTCTTCAGTGCGCCGGGCGAACCCGATCCGCATCGCGTGTGGTGGACGTTCTCGAGCTTCGACATCGGGGATGCCGCGCAGGTCGTCGCGGCGTCGTCCGAAGCGGCGGCGGCCGAAGCCGCGGCCGGGGTCGCATCCGAATACGTGCGCGTCGCGGCGAACGCCATGCCGACCTTCGCCGGCAACGTCTCGGGCGCTGTCGATCACATCGCAGGGCGCCTGCATGACGGGTGGAGCCTGGTCGTTGCATCCGCCGGACACGGCCTGGTCGAACGAGCACGCGACGTGCTCTCCGAGGCGGGACTGGCCGCGCGCATCGTCGAGGCCGTGCCGGGAGAGCTCGAGCCCGGTGTGGCCTACCTCGTGCAGGCCGACGCCGCACGGGGATTCGAGGTGCCAGAGGCGAAGCTCGGCCTGATCGCCGAGGCCGAGTTCTACGGGCGCGCCGCGGGGTACGACGCACGTCAGGGCA
>DASSBT010000147.1:0-14628 GCA_035698465.1 Agromyces sp.
GCGCGGCGGCGGGCGGCATCCATCGTCGCGGTCGGCATGCCGAGCATCTCGAGGCTGCGATACAGGTCGCCCCGGTCGAGGATCCCGGCGGCCTGGTTCACGCCGACCGAGCAGGCGACCATGAGGAACGAGCCCACGACGGTGATCAGGATGCCGGTGCGGATGTCGGCGAAGAGCAGCTGCGACTCGAGGTCTGGCACGTCGCCGAACGAGCTGAGCACGGCGATGCCCGACCCCGCGAAGACCGCCATGAAGCTCGTCATCGCGACACCCGACACCTGACGCCACGCGGCCTTCGGCGACTCGAGCACGGTGCGCGCGGCGAGCAGCCGAGCAGGAGACTTCGCGCGCTTCGCCTGTGCCTGCGACACGAGACGGATGACCCACGGCCCGACGAGGTTCTGCACCGCGAGCGCCGCGCCGAACGCGAGGCCGAGCATCGCGAGGATCATGATCGCGGATGCCGCGACCTGCAGCACCGCGATGAGGCCCACGGCGAGCGCCACCACAACCACCGCGATGACGGCGCGCAGCCAGTGCAGCTTCGGCGCATCCTGGCGGGTGCGCACGCCGAGCGGTGAGATCACGACGAGCCGCAGCCCGAGCACGGCGCTCACCACGGCGAGCAGGGCGACCCCGATCGGCACTGCCGCGAGCGCCGGCCAGCCGAGCAGCACGCCGTCGATGCCGAGCGCCTCGCCGCGGAACGGGATGAGCGCGAGCGCGGGAACGAGTGCGAGGTATGCGCCGACGCCGACGACCGCGCCTGCGACGGCGAGCACCGCCGACTCGATCACGGCGAGCGCCGAGACGGCCGCGGGCGTCGCGCCGAGCAGCCGCAACGTCGCCAGCCGGTCGTCGCGGCGCCTCGCCGAGAGTCGGGCCGCCGCGCCGCCGAGCGAGGCGAGCGGCACGACGAGCAGCACGAGCGCGACCACGGCGAGCGCCTGATAGGTCACGGCGATGTCGCCGGTCCACGTCCAGAACGACTGCGCGCCGCCGAGCACGGTGAGCAACAGCGTCGTCACGATCGCGAATGCGGCGACCGGCAGCAGGCTCGAGGCGAGGCCCGCGGTGCCCGGCTTCGCGAGCAGCCACGCGACCCGCCCGATCACGACGCCACCGCCGGAGTCGCGGTCGCACGTTCGCCGGCGCGTTCGCCCACGATGTGCCCGTCGCGCATGTCGACGATGCGCGAACAGCGACTCGCGACATCCGCATCATGCGTGACGAGCACGAGGGTGCGACCCTGCCCCGTCGTCGAATCGAGCAGCGCGCGCATGACGTCGGCCGAGGTGGCCGAGTCGAGCGCGCCGGTCGGCTCGTCGGCGAAGACGACGGAGGCCCCGGTCACCTGTGCCCTGGCGATGGCGACGCGCTGAGCCTGCCCGCCGCTCAGCTGGCCGATGCGCCGCTCCTCCATGCCGGCGAGGCCGAGCGCGGCGAGCCAGCCGCGGCCGTATTCTTCGGCGCGGGCGCGCGGCATCCCGTTGAGCATGAGTGCGAGCGCGACGTTCTCGACCGCCGTGAGCTCCGGAATGAGGAGCCCCTGCTGGAAGACGAACCCGAACGCCTCCCGGCGCAGCCGCGAACGCTCGCGCTCGTTGAGTGCCGTGATCTCCACGCGCCCGGCGCCCGACAGGAAGCCGACTGCTCCGGCATCAGGTCGCGTGATGCCCGCGAGGCAGTGCAGCAGCGTGGTCTTGCCCGACCCCGACGCGCCCATGATGGCGAGTGATTCGCCGGTGCGCACCGAGAGGTCGACGCCGGCGAGTGCGTGCGTCTGGCCGAAGGACTTGGTGAGGCCGGATGCCTCGATCACGAAGGAACTCATGCATCCGAGCCTGCCGGGGCAGGCCGGGTGAGCGCGTCGGGCGCGAGTCGCATTGCGACGCGGCATCCGTCATCCTCGCGAATGACACGCGCCGGCGTGCGTCACGCCTCGCCCGGCCGTGCAGCTACCAGATCGTGCCGCCGCCGACCGAGATGCCGCCGTAGGTGAGCACCACGAAGACGATGGCGAACACGGCCGGTCCGATGCCTCGTCCGCCCGTGTGCCGCGACTTGAGCAGCCCGATCACGGCGAGGATCGCGGCGATGGCAGCCAGCCCTCCACCGAGGATCAGGCCGATGAAGAGCGGGATCGGCATGAGCACGAGACCGATGAGGCCGACCCAGAAGGCCCACCATGCGGTCGGGTTCGAGCGGCGAGTGTCGACGTCCATGTTCCCATCGTGCCAGTTCGAAGGCACGACGGTGCGGTGTCGCGCCGGTGCGGGTTGAGGAGGCCGCTCGCGCGCGGTCTCGAAACCCCATCCGAAGATGATGTGCGGCGCGGCATCCGATTCCCCCATCGGATGCCGCGCCGCGGTCTGTGCGCGCTGGTCGCGCCGGATCAGGTTGCGCCGGATCGGCGCGCCCGGCCGGCGCGCCGGATCAGCGCGGTGTGGCCCGCCGGATCACGAGGTACCCGACGACCGCGAAGAACGCCGAGAACGCGAGGATGATGCTGAACACGCCGACGAGGCCGATACCGCCGAACCATTCGAAGACCGCCGGCCACGCGTCGCTCCAAGTCAGCCCCGCAACGGTCGCGAGCACGATCACGATCGTCCCGAACAGGAGCGTCATCATGCCGCGCATGCGCCACCGAAGGAACACGGTCGTGGCGAACGCGCCCATGAAGAGCACCATGAGCTGCAACGCGAAGGTCGTGTAGAAGTCGACGAGCCAGTTCGTCTGCCCGTACCAGAGCGCGTCGAACATGTGGGCGCCGACACCCCAGCCGCCCGTGGCGATCTCGACCTGCACGAGGGTCGCGATGGACACCGCGAACATCAACGCCACGAGCACGAACATGAGGCTCGTGCCGAGCCAGAAGTCGCGGCGCGTCGCGCCGAAGCCGAGCGCGAACGAGAGCGTCAGCCCGACGGCCTGGACTCCGACGGCCACGAGGTACCACTGCGGTGAGACCACGGCCCAGCTGTAGCGCATGCCATCGAGGTCGTCGGGGGAGCCGCCGGCGCTCGAGATGATCAGCGCGATCACGATGGTGACCACCAGGGCGCCACCGAGGATCATCCATGGGATGCCGAAGAACACCGACGGCGTGACGGCGTGCAGGCGCACGATGCGCCAGATCTCGTTCGGCCGCGAGCGGGCCTCGGAGCGGGTGATCGTCGGTTCGATGACAGCGGTCATGCTGCGGCCCCCTGTTCGGTCGACTCGGCGTCGAGTTCGGCGCCGGTCATGTGGACGATGAGTTGTTGGAGCGAGACGGGTGCGAGTTCGAGACCGAGCTCGGCTGCCCGAACCCGGTCGGGCTGGTCGAGGCGGCCGTCGATGGTCACGGATGCCAGGCCGCCCAGGCCTTCGCGCCCGATGACGGGGCGATCCGCGACGAACGACTCGACGGCTGCCCGGGCGCCGGCGACGGTCGTCGCGGAACCGCGCACCTCGTCGGCATCGCGATCGAGCAGGATGCGACCCTGATCGATCACGATCACGTGTTCGAGGAGGTTGGCGACCTCATCGATGAGATGGGTCGAGAGCACGATCGTTCGAGGGTGCTCTCCGTAGTCCTCGAGGAGTCGGTCATAGAAGATGTGCCGTGCGACGGCGTCGAGGCCGAGGTAGGGCTCGTCGAAGAAGGTCAGGTCCGCGCGGGAGGCGAGACCGACGATGACGCCCACCGCCGACAACTGGCCGCGGGAGAGCTTCTTGATCGGTCGCTTCAGCGGGAGGCGGAAGTCGGCGACGAGGCGCTCGGCGAACGCGGCATCCCAATTCTCGAAGAACCACGGCGCCGCCTTCAGCACGTGCGCGGCGTGGAAGCTGTCGGGGTATCGCTGCGCCTCCGCGATGAAGCAGAGGCGACGTAGCACGTCGGCATGCTCGGCCGGGGTGCGGCCGAAGACCTCCAACTCCCCGCCATTCGGGAAGATCTGCCCGGTCAGCATCTGCATGAGGGTGGTCTTGCCTGCGCCGTTCCGACCGAGGAGCCCGTAGATGCGGTTCTCCTCGAGCGTGAAGTCGACGGCGTCGACGGCCGTGAACGTGCCGTAGCGCTTGGTGAGTCCGCTGGCACGGACCACGGTGCGGGTCATGATTGGATCCTTTCCTCGCGGAGAAGTCCCGCGAGTTCGTCGATGTCGATGCCGAGCTTCTCGGCCTCGATGATGAGGGGGCGGATGAATTCGGTGGCGAAGTCGGCCTTGCGACGTTCGATGAGCCGCGCCCGTGCGCCCTGGGTCACGAACATGCCGATCCCCCGTCGTTTCTCCACGATGCCGTCGTCGACAAGGCGATTCACCCCTTTCAGTGCTGTGGCCGGGTTGACCCGGAGGAACGCGGCGAACTCATTGGTCGAGGGAATCTGACTGCCCTCGGGCAGGGAGCCCTCGATGATGTCGTTCTCGACCTGTTCTGCGATCTGGATGAAGATCGGTCGCGATTCGTCCATACCGGCCTATCTGGTCGCGTGCCGAACCTTGGTTGGTTCATTACTCATGTAACTAACCAACCATGCTCGGGCGCTCCTGTCAACCTGGCTCAGCAATTCAGTTCCGGAGGCGTGTCGCGGGCACCTGAGGGGTTGCTAGCGCACGACACGCCACTCCTGAACTGAATTGCTGAGCGGCGGCGCGGATGCCGCAGCGGTGGGGCGCTCGGGCGCGTCAGGTGGCGGGGGCCAGGGCGCGGCGGCGCGGCATCCGGAGCCGGCCCTGCGCGAGCAGGATGCCGAGCAGGACCAGCACGGCACCGAGCGGCTCATGCCACGAGAAGCGCTCGCCGAGCAACAGCACGCCGAGTGCGACGCCGACCACGGGGGTGACGTACGTCACCGTCGAGGTGCCGGTCGGGCCCCACGCGCGCAGCACGTTGATGTTCCAGATGTAGGCGAGGCCGGTGCCGAGCACACCGAGTGCGAGCAGGGAGCCGACGATCGTCCAGTCGAGGTCGACGGGCGACAGGGCGACCCACGGCGTGAGCACGAGCATCACCGCCGCCGAGACGCCGATCGAGAGGAACGCGAACGTCGCGGGGGCGATCGGCCGCTGGCTGAGGAAGCGGCGCTGGTAGCCGAACGTGAAGCCGTAGCAGGCGGTGGCGACGAGGCACGCCAGCTGGCCCGCGAGGCTGCCGGTGAGCGCCTGGTACTGCCACGGTCCGATGATGACGAGCACGCCGACGATGCCGACGCCGACGCCCGCCCAACGACTGAGGCCGAGCCGCTCGACGCGGAAGACCAGCGTGGCCATCAGCGCCGTCATGATCGGGGTCGTCGCGTTGTAGATCGACGCGAGGCTCGACGAGACGAACTGCTCGGCCCACGCGAAGCACAGGTACGGGATGACGCACGTCGTGAGCGACACCACGAGGAAGTGCAGCCACACCACGCGTTCGCGGGGCAGTACCGGCCCGGGCGTGCCGTCGGCTCGCGGCACCCGGGGGCGGGTGATCAGCACGATCGTGCCGAGCGCGAGCGCCCCGAGCACGGTGCGCGACCACGCGATCTGGCCGAACGAGACCCCGTCGAGTGCGACCTTCATGAACAGGAAGCTCGCACCCCAGACGGTTCCCATGGCGAGGAACTGCAGCCATGTCGAGAGGCGCCCTGAGCGGTGGGGGCCGGATGCCACGACGGGGGCCTGCTGGGCGGTTGCGGTGCTCACTGCATGAGCGTATGCCGCACCTCCGACGCGCTGCGAGCGCCGGCGGGGTGGGTGTCCGGAATCCGCCGAACATCGGCAGTCGCGGCACGCCGAGGCTCACCGCTCAGATCGGTCGACGGCGCACCCGATAGCGCAGGTGAAGGACCCGGTTGCCCTGAATCACCACTTCCGGATCCTCCAGCACGTGCTGCGAGTCGACGGAGCCGAAGTAGCGCTTGCCGGACCCGAGCACGACGGGTGCGACGTCCATGCGTACCTCGTCGACCAAACCTGCGGCGAGCATCTGGCCGCCGACGTCGCCGGCAGCGACCTCGACAGTGCGGTCACCCGCGAGCTCCTTCGCCGTGGTCACCGCAGCCTCGATGCCGTCGACGAAGTGGAACGGCGCGTCGGGGTCCCAGCCCTCGGGCGCCGGCCGGTGTGTCACGACGACCACGTGGTCGATCCCGCTCGGAGGCGTCCCGTCCCAGCCGTCCGTGATGTCGAAGACGTGGCGGCCGGCGATGGTCACCCCGATCTGGTCCCAGTACGGCCGGATGTGGTCGTAAGACGCCTGCGACACGTTCAGTACGCCGCTGTCGTCCAACGGCACGTCACCGCTGACCAACCATTCGAACAGTGGACCGGGATCGTCGTTCTCAGCCGCGATGAAGCCATCCACCGAGACGGACGCATTCATGACCACTTTCCCCATGGGTTCCTCCTCTGTTTGGAGTCCCAGTCTCGTGTGTGGCGAGTGGTCGCTCTTGTAAGAAATCAATCGGCTGGCAGCGGCCAGCCCTCCAGCGCGTGGTCGGGATATTCGCGGAGGAAGCGTTGCCGGACTTCGACATACCGGGTCGGCGTGAGCCCGGTGAACTCCCGGAACTCGTGGACGAAGTGGGCCTGGTCGAAGTAGCCTGCGCGAGCGGCAACGTCGCCCCAGTCGATAGGTGCGGCCACGTCGATCGCCAACACGGTGGCGGTGAATCGGTAGCTGCGCGCCAGCCGCTTCGGCGTGACGCCGATGATCTCCTTGAACCGCTTCGCCACGTACGTGCTGCTGGCGCGGGCTGCCACGCCGAGGTCGCTGATCGGCACCGCTCCGCCGGTCTCCGCGATGGCGCTGCTCATGTGGCGGACGATGTCCAGGCCATCGATCGCGCGCAGCCGTCGCACCAGTTCCTCCTCGAGCAACCTCAGCATTTCGTGCGGTCCGTCCGCCAAGGCCAGTCGGTGTCGCAACTCAGCGATAGCGGGCTTGCCCCAGATCCGCACCATCGTCGCCGGTCGGTCGCACAACTCGACCGCGGGCATCGGAAGGAACGGTGCCAGCCCCCACGGCCTGAAGTGGACGCCCACGGACCGGGTCGGGGTCGGGTAGCCGAACTCCCACGCACGGGTGGGCGTGGTGACCACGCAGCCGTCGGAGTATTCCACGGCTTCTACGTCGGTGCCTGCGCGGATGAGGAACGGCGCCCCGAGGTTGACGATGAGCAGGGGCGCGGGCGCCGCCGGCAGCATCAGCCGGGCGTACGGCGGGGCGCCCTCCAGGTAGTAGAGGTCGTCGATCAGCCCGTCCAGCGGCGGTGGCGGCACTCTGGACACGTACTCCATGCGTACAGTATCCGCGCCCCCGCCCGCCTCGCGCCGGGATGCTCCAGCCGCGCTGCCGCCAGCATCGAGCCGGCGACTCAGCGGTAGATGCGCTCCGCGTACGACGGCCCGTAGTACTCGTCGAGCACGTCGAGCGATTCGCCCTGGCGTTCGACCGCCTTGGCGATGAGGGCGCGGCGCGGCGCGGCATCCGGCGTCCAGGTCTCGGGCTGCCAGGCCTTCGACCGCAGGAACGCCTTCGAGCAGTGGAAGAACACCTCGTCGATGTCGACGATGAGGGCGAGCGTCGGCCGGTGCCCCCGCACGACCATGTCGTCGACGAACGGTGCGTCTCGCACGATCGTCGCCTGTCCGTTGATGCGCAGGGTGTCGCCCCGACCTGGGATGACGAAGAGCAACCCCACGTGGGGGTTACGCAGGATGTTGTGGAAGCCGTCGGCGCGCCGGTTGCCCGTGCGCTCGGGTATGGCGATCGTCGTGTCATCGAGCACCGTTGCGAACCCCGCCGGATCTCCCTTCGGCGAGACGTCATGCCGGGCCGGTGCGCCACTGCCGCGTGCGCATCGTCGCCGAGTGTGCGTCGTAGGGCACAGGTGCTGCGAGGATGTCACGATGAGCGAGCCACCCACCGAAGACGTGTCGAGCACGGCAGGCGCATCGAGCACGGCAGGGCCGAACGAGGCCGCCGACTCGTCGAGGACGCGACGCCGGCAGCGCTGGTCGGCGGCTGCGCCGTGGATCGCCGTCGCGATCGCGCTTGCGGTCATCGCCGCAGACCAACTGTCCAAGCTCTGGGCCGAGCAGACGTTGGCGCAGGGCGAGCGCACGCAACTCCTCGGCGATCTCCTCGGTCTGCAACTGGCCTACAACGCCGGAGCCGCGTTCTCGCTCGGCACCGGCGCGACATGGATCTTCACCATCCTCGCTGGTATCGGCACGATCATCGCGATGTGGTTCGCCTGGCGAGTGCGGTCACGCGCGTGGGCGATCTGCATCGGGCTGCTGCTCGGCGGCGCGACCACGCACTTCCTCGATCGCCTGCTGCGGGCGCCCGCCTTCGGGCAGGGCCATGTCGTCGACTTCATCGCCTACTTCAACTGGTTCATCGGCAACATCGCCGATATCGCGATCTTCGCGGGCGCGGTCATGCTCCTCGTGCTCACCGCGCTCGGGCTCGAGCTACGGCCTGCGGCCGCGACCACGTGGTCCGACGAGACGCTGCAGTAGACGAGTGCGCGAGCCTCGGATTCGAGGATGTCGTTCGCGCGTGAGCGGACGGTGAACGGCATCACGCAAGCAGCAGGATGGCCGCGACGACCATTGCTGCAGCTGTGGCGAGGTGGATGCCGATGGCTGCGGATAGGCGGCCGCGATTGCGGATGACCATCAGGGCATCGCCGATCGGAATGAGCGCCTCGACCAGGATGACGACAGCCGCGGGCGCCGGACCGAAGAAGAGCAGCATGACCACGCCGACGAGTCCGGCGACGCTGTCGCGGGGCCCTTGATGTGCTGCCACGGGATGACCTCGGGTGTGATCTCGCTGCGGAAGCCGAAGCCCCGGGAGCTGGCCTCGGGGGCGACGAGATAGGAGATTCCGACGGCGATGATGCCGAGGGCGAGCACGAGAGCGAGTGCGGCTCCTGCCCACGTGGCGCCGGTGAACTGCGCGAGGTCCATACACTTCCTTTCGATGACATATTTATGTCAACGCTAGCTTCTCTTTCGTCGATTCGCTAGTCTGGGCTCGTGGCAACAAGTGAACGCATGGCGAGACGACGCGAACAACGGCGAGCCGCGATCCTCGCAGCTGCCCGCGAATTCGCGGAGGCGGAGGGCTGGGCGTCGGTCACAACGCGGCGCCTTGCGGATGCGATCGACTACACGCAGCCGGTCATCTACACGCATTTCGCGTCGATGGATGCCCTGATCGATGCTGTGGCGGTGGAGGGGTTCGGTGAACTCGCGCAGCACGTCGCCCGTGCCCGCGCGAGCGCACCGGATGCGACACAGGCGCTCGAGGCAGCCAGCCGCGCCTATCTGAGCTACGCCGAAGCACATCCGGCCATCTACGACGCGATGTTCGTTCGCGGCACGGGCCTGGCGTTCGCCGACGAATGGACCGCACCGAAGTTGATGGCCGCATTCTCGGAACTGCGCGCCACGGTGCAGCCGTTCACGCCCCACCCCGACACGCTCGCAGAGGTGCTCTGGGCGAGCCTGCACGGACTCGCCCTCCTGCAGCGCACCAATCGAATCCCCGGCAACGGTGAACAGCGCCTGGCGGCCCTGCTCGCCCTGATAGTGACCAGACCTGGCCGGTTGCGAGATCGGCCACCGGAATCCGATGCATCCGACCCCGAGGAGCACCCCCGCGTTTAGGCTGGGCCGCATGACCAGCCATTTCGATGTCGTCGTCCTCGGCGCCGGCCCCGGCGGGTACGTCGCCGCGGTGCGCGCCGCCCAACTCGGGCTCAAGACCGCCGTGATCGAGGAGAAGTACTGGGGCGGGGTGTGCCTGAACGTCGGATGCATCCCCTCGAAGGCGCTCCTCCGCAACGCAGAGCTCGCCCATATCTTCCAGGCGCAGGCCGCGCAGTTCGGCATCAGCGGTGAGGCGACGTTCGACTACGGCGTCGCGTTCGACCGCAGCCGTCAGGTCGCCGACGGGCGCGTCAAGGGCGTGCACTACCTGATGAAGAAGAACCAGATCACCGAGTTCGACGGGCGCGGCACGTTCCGCGACGCGAACACGATCGACGTGGCGAAGGCCGACGGTTCGACCGAGACGGTGACCTTCGACAACGCGATCATCGCAACCGGTTCGCGGGTCAAGCTGCTGCCGGGCGTGGAGCTCTCGCAGAACATCGTGACGTACGAGACGCAGATCCTCTCGCGCGACCTGCCCCGATCGATCGCCATCGTCGGGGCCGGTGCGATCGGCATGGAGTTCGCGTATGTGCTGCGCAACTACGGCGTCGAGGTCACGATCATCGAGTTCCTCGACCGAGCGCTGCCGAATGAAGATGCGGATGTCTCGAAGGAGCTCACGAAGCAGTACCGCAAGCTCGGCGTGCCGATCCTCACTTCCACGAAGGTGCAGACGGTCATCGACAACGGGGCATCCGTCACCGTCTCATACGAGGGCGCTGACGGCCAGCCGGGTTCCCTCGAGGTCGACCGCGTGCTCATGGCCGTCGGGTTCGCCCCCAACGTCGAGGGCTTCGGACTCGAGGCGGCCGGCGTGCAACTCACCGACCGCGGCGCGATCGCCATCGACGAGTTCATGCGCACCAACGTGCCGCACATCTACGCGATCGGCGACGTCACCGCGAAGCTCATGCTCGCGCACGTCGCCGAGGCACAGGGCGTGGTCGCGGCCGAGACGATCGGCGACGCCGAGACGATGTCGCTCGGCGACTACCGCATGATGCCGCGAGCCACCTTCTGCTCGCCGCAGGTCGCGAGCTTCGGCCTGACCGAGCAGCAGGCGCGCGACGAGGGCTACGACGTGAAGGTCGCGACCTTCCCGTTCACCGCGAACGGCAAGGCGCACGGCCTGGGCGACCCGGTCGGGTTCGTGAAGCTCATCGCCGACGCGAAGTACCTCGAGCTTCTCGGCGGCCACATCATCGGGCCGGATGCCTCGGAGTTGCTGCCCGAGCTCACCCTCGCCCAGAAGTGGGACCTCGGCGCCCTCGAGCTCGCGCGCAACGTGCACACGCACCCGACACTCTCCGAGGCGCTGCAGGAGGCGTACCACGGCCTCGTCGGTCACATGATCAACATGTGACGGGGCTGCGGGGTGAGGAGGCGCGCCAGCGCCGTCTCGAAACCGCCTTGGGGGCGACGGGGTTTCGAGACGCTCGCTGCGCTCGCTCCTCAACCCGCAGACGAAGACCACTGGGCCTGATGCGCCGGGGCTAGGCTGTACCGGTGCTGCTGCTGCTGGTCGCCCTCTCCGTGTTCATGGGGGCGGCATCCCAGCGCATCACCGGCATGGGGTTCGCGCTCATCGCATCGCCTGCGCTCGTGATCGTGCTCGGCGCGTTCGACGGCGTGATCGTGGTGAACCTCTGCGCGGTCGTCTCGTCGCTGCTGATCCTGCCGCGGGTGTGGCGGCACATCGAGTGGTCACGGTTCACCTGGCTCGTGGTGCCCGCACTGGTCGGCACGGCAGTGGGGGCGATCGTGGCCGCGCGGCTGCCCGGCCCCGTGCTGCAGTTCGGCATCGGAGTGCTCGTGATCGTCGCCCTGACGGTCATCCTCGTCGTCACGCGCACCTCGCACCGCGCGACCGGCCGATCGCCCGCGGTCATCGCCGGTGCCGCCTCGGGCTTCATGAACGCGACGGCCGGCGTCGGCGGGCCGGCGCTGAGCGTCTACGCGGTGGCGACCCGATGGTCGCAAGTCGGTTTCGCCGCGACCGCGCAGCCCTACTTCGTGGTGATCGGCATCGCCTCACTCGTCGGCAAGTTCGCCGCGACCGGCTGGGCGTTGCCCGCGCTCGACGCGACGGCGTGGCTCTGGGTGATCGTCGCACTCCTGGCAGGCCTGGCCGCCGGCGAGTTCCTGTACCCCAAGGTCGGACACCGTGCGGCCCGAGCGGCCGTGATCGTGATCGCGTACCTCGGAGGTGCAGCGGCCGTCATCGACGGGGCCCTCGAGCTTGCCGGCTGAGTGGCGGCCGCCCGCGACGTGGCACGCCGCCCTGCCGCAACGGCATACCCGCCGGCTGAGCGGCGGGCACGATCAGGCGCGCTCGCGGCTGCCGCTCAGCGAGACGGGGCGGTCGCCCCACCCCGCGACCCGCGCCTCGAGGGCATTGCACACCCCAGGCCACTCGTCGACGATGACCGAGTACACGGCGGAGTCGCGCCACGAGCCGTCGGCGCGCCGCTTGTGACGACGCGCGATGCCCTCGAACTGCGCGCCGAGCTTCAGGATCGCGGCGCGAGAACGAGCGTTGACGGAATCGGCCTGCAGCTTCACCCGGCCGAAGCCGTGCTCGAAGGCGAGCCCGAGCAGCAGCAGCTTGGCCTCGGGATTCACGGCCGTGCCCCACACACGCGGGTCGTACGCCGTCCAGCCGATGTGCGCCGACTCGTTCACCAGGTGGAGGTCGCCGAGCTTCGTGGCGCCGATGACCGTGCCATGGTCGGGTCCGCCCTCGAGCCGCACGGTCCACGGCATCGCGGCCGGCCCACCTGAGTAGTACGACGTCGCGAATCTCGCGAACGCCTCGGCGTCGGCCGGCAGCCCTGCCGGCCCTCCCCCGTAGCCACCGGCGAACACCTGCGGCTGCGCGAGTACTCGGGACAGGCCCGGGATGTCGGCTGGGTCGAACGGCGTGAGGCGGATGAATCGACCGATGAGCGGCTCGTCGGCAGGTCGCATGGCAGTCACGCGTCGAGTCTCGCACGACGCAATCCCCTTCCGTTCCCGGCATAGGCGCCCATACGATGACCAGGAGAACATTGCGACAGATTGGATGGTTGGCCATGGGAGCACTCGACGACCTCAGCAAGAAGGCACAGGACTTCGTCGCCGAGAACAAGGACAAGATCGACGAAGCCCTGAACAGCGAACAGGCCGAGGACATCAGCGACAAGATCCTCGACGGCGTCACCGATGCGGCCAAGAAGGTCCTGCCCGACGAGCACGACGCCAAGATCGACGACGTGCGTGACAACCTCGATGGAAAGATCGGCACCGAGTCGTAGACCGCCGGCTCGCGAATGAGATGAGGGGCCGGATGCCGCGCAGTCGCGGCATCCGGCCCCGTCGTCGTTTTCTCAGCGAGACGCTGCGTCACGGCGCGACACGCTCACGCCTCGCGCAGGATCTTCGCCATCTGCTTGCCGCGCGCCAACTCGTCGACCAACTTGTCCAGGTAGCGGATCTTCTGCATCAGCGGGTCGTCGATCTCTTCCACCCGGTAACCGCAGATCATACCCGTGATGAGCGACGCATTCGGGTTGAACGCCGGAGCTCCTGCGAAGAAGTCCGCAAGGCTTGTCTCGCTGTCGATGGCCTCCGCGAGGCCGGCGTCGTCGTACCCGGTCAGCCAGCTGATGACCTGATCGAGTTCCTGCTTGGTGCGACCCTTCCGCTCGGCCTTGGTCACGTAGTGCGGATAGATGCTCGCGAAGCTGACTCCGAAGATGCGGTGTTCTGCCATCGGCGACTCAATCGAGCATCAGTCGAGCAGGTCGTGCAACTGCACGATCTCGTCGCGGCCGGGGCCGACGCCGATCGCCGAGATGCGCGAGCCGCTCATCGCCTCGAGTTCGCGCACGTAGCTCTTCGCGTTCGCCGGGAGCTCTTCGAACGAGCGCGCGCCCGAGATGTCTTCGCTCCAGCCGGGGAGCTCTTCGTAGATGGGCGTCGCGTGGTGGAAGTCGGACTGCGACACCGGGACCTCGTCGAAGCGCTGTCCGTCGACGTCGTACGCCACGGCAACGGGGATGCGCTCGAGCCCGGTGAGCACGTCGAGCTTGGTGAGCACGAAGTCGGTGACGCCGTTGATGCGCGCCGCATAGCGGGCGATGGGTGCGTCGTACCATCCGGTGCGTCGTGCGCGGCCGGTGGTGGTGCCGAACTCGTGCCCCTTCTCTGAGAGGAACTCGCCCCACTCGTCGAAGAGCTCGGTGGGGAACGGACCGGCGCCGACACGTGTGGTGTACGCCTTGATGACCGCGATGACCCGGTCGATGCGGTTCGGCGCGATGCCCGACCCGGTGATCGCGCCGCCGCTGGTCGCGTTCGACGAGGTGACGAAGGGGTAGGTGCCGTGGTCGACGTCGAGCATGGTCGCCTGGCCGCCCTCGAAGAGCACGGTCTCGCCGCGCTCGAGCGCCTGGTGCAGGAGCAGCGACGTGTCGGTGACCATCGGGCGCAGCCGGTCGACGTAGCCGAGCAGCTCGTCGACGACCTCGTCGACGCCGATCGCCCGACGGTTGTACACCTTGACGAGCAGGTGGTTCTTCTGGTCGAGCGCGCCCTCGACCTTCTGTCGCAGGATGTTCTCGTCGAACAGGTCTTGCATGCGCAGGCCCACGCGGTTGATCTTGTCGGCGTATGCCGGGCCGATGCCGCGGCCGGTCGTGCCGATCTGGCGCTTGCCGAGGAATCGCTCGGTGACCTTGTCGAGCGTGCGGTGGTACTGGGTGATCAGGTGCGCGTTCGCCGAGACCCGCAGCTTCGAGACATCCACCCCTCGACTCTCGAGCCCCTCGAGTTCCTCGAAGAGCACCTCGATGTCGACGACGACGCCGTTCGCGATGACGGGCGTGACGCCCGGCGTGAGGATGCCGGATGGCAGCAGGTGCAGGGCGTACTTCTCTTCACCGACGAC
>DASSBT010000148.1:0-2920 GCA_035698465.1 Agromyces sp.
CACCCCCGGCTCGCCCGAGCCCGTGGTGACCTCCACCGACCCGGTGCCCGCGCCGGAAAACCGCATCCCGACGCCGAAGGCGCCGCCGCCCGACATCCTGCGCTGCGCGTACATGGAGCTCGTCGTCACCGACCTCGAGGCGTCGCGCAAGTTCTACGTCGACGTGCTCGACCTCGTCGTCACCGAGGAGGACGAGAACGCCGTCTACCTGCGCAGCTTCGAGGAGTTCATCCACCACAATCTCGTGCTGCGCAAGGGCCCGGTCGCCGCTGCCGCCGCCTTCAGCTACCGAGTGCGCTCGCCAGAAGACCTCGACAAGGCGGTCGCCTTCTACGAGGAACTCGGATGCCGCGTCGAGCGCCGCGCCGAGGGCTTCACGAAGGGCATCGGCGACTCCGTGCGCGTCGAGGACCCGCTCGGCTTCCCGTACGAGTTCTTCTACGACGTCGAGCACGTCGAGCGGCTCGCATGGCGGTACGACCTCTACACGCCCGGCGCGCTCGTTCGGCTCGACCACTTCAACCAGGTCACGCCAGACGTGCCGCGTGCCGTCAGGTACATGGAAGACCTGGGCTTCCGCGTGACCGAGGACATCCAAGACGAAGCGGGCACGACCTACGCGGCCTGGATGCGCCGAAAGCCGACCGTGCACGATACAGCGATGACCGGCGGTGACGGCCCGCGCATGCACCACGTCGCCTTCGCAACGCACGAGAAGCACAACATCATCGCGATCTGCGACAAGCTCGGCGCGCTGCGGCGATCGGACGCGATCGAGCGCGGCCCCGGCCGTCACGGCGTCTCGAACGCGTTCTACCTGTACCTGCGCGACCCCGACGGCCACCGCGTCGAGATCTACACGCAGGACTACTACACGGGCGACCCCGACAACCCCGTGGTCACGTGGGACGTGCACGACAACCAGCGCCGCGATTGGTGGGGCAACCCCGTTGTGCCGAGTTGGTACACGGATGCCTCGCTGGTGCTCGACCTCGACGGCAACCCCCAGCCCGTGGTCGCCCGCACCGACGACTCCGAGATGGCGGTCACGATCGGCGCCGACGGCTTCTCGTACACGCGCAAGAGCGATGAGCCCGAGGAGCTCCCGAGCTGGAAGCAGGGCGAGTACAAGCTCGGCCACCAGCTGTAGCTCCGGCGGTCGAGTAGCGAGCGCCAGCGAGCGTATCGAGGCCCCCGAACCCAGAACGGTCGACTCCCCGCCGTCCAGATGGTTGACTCAGTCCCGTGACGCAGAAGTCGACAGATCCCGGTGCGCTCGACGGATTCGTGCGGGTCCTCGATCTCGACTGCTTCCGCGATGAACGTGGTGCTCTCACGCCTCTGACATTCGACGACGTCGGCTTCAGCGTCGCGCGAACCTTCGTGGTGAGCGCGCCGCGGCATGCAGTGCGCGGCGGGCACGCGCATCGACGTGTGCGCCAGGTGCTGTTCCGCGCGAGCGGAACGATCGACGTCGACGTCAGTCACGGCGGGGCGCGTGCGCGCATCACCCTCGATGAGCTCCGCCCTGCCCTGTTGATCGAAGCGGGCGTCTGGGCACGACAGACCTACCTTGACGACCATTCGACCCTCATCGTCTTCGCCGACGGGCCATACGACGAGGGCGACTACGTCTCCGGAGAGCGTGGCGAGGCCGACGACTCCGTGGTTGCGCCGTGAGCCGACGTCGGGCCGCCGTGCTCGGGGCGGGCATCATGGGCAGCTCCGTTGCGATCGAGCTCGCTCGCCGCGGGCTCGATGTCACCGTCTTCGATCGCGAGAACGCACCGATGGCTGCCACAAGCCGCTGGAACGAGGGCAAGATCCATCTCGGCTACCTCTACGGTGCCGATCCCACCACCGCGACGGCAGCGCACATCCTGCCCGGGAGCCTACGGTTCGCAGAGCGCGCCCGAGAGCTCATCGGAGGTGACCTCGAAGGTCACACCACGACCGCCGACGACATCTACCTCCTGCACCGCGCCTCGGTTGTCAGCGCCGATGAGCTCCGGGCGAAGTTCGGCGAGATCAGCGCGCTCGTCCGGCAGCATCCGCGTGCCGACAGCTACCTGGTCGACGTCTCCGACGCCCGCGTGAGCGAGCTCGACTCCGCTGAGCTTCGCACTCTCGCGGGAGACGACATTGTCGCGGGGTTCCGCGTGCCCGAGCGCTCCGTCGACACCCGGTGGTTCGCCGACCGCCTGGCCGGCGCCGTCGCTGCGGAAACGGGTGTGACGCTGCGGCTCGACACCACCGTGGTCGCGGCAGAGTCGTTGGATTCCGCCGACGGGCGGTGGCGCGTGCGTGCCGACGGCGACCGCGACGGCGACGGCGACGAATTCGACGTGGTGGTCAACGCCCTCTGGGGCGGCCGACTCCCGATCGACGTCACCGCCGGCCTCACCCCGGAACCGCCATGGAGCCACCGTTACCGGCTGTGCGCGTTCCTGCGCACCCGCACCGTCCACGAGTTGCCGAGCGCCATCGTCGCGGTCGGCCCCTTCGGTGACGTCAAGAATTACAACGGCCGCGACTACTACCTCTCGTGGTACCCGGTCGGCCTCGTTGCCGAAGGAGCCGGGCTGGAGTTGGAGGCGCCGAAGATCCCGACGGGGCTCGAGGCTGAGGCGTTCCTCGCTCGTGTTCGCGAGGCACTCGAGCGCGTGCTGCCCGGAATCGGACCGGTGTTCGATGACGCCGAATCCGCCGTCGTTCATGGCGGCTTCGTCTTCGCGCGCGGGAAAGGCGCACTCGACGATCCGCTGTCGGGGCTGCACCGACGCGACCGCTACGGCGTGGAACGGACGGGCACGTACCATTCGGTGGACACAGGCAAGTACTCCACAGCCCCCTGGACGGCCAAGTTGCTCGCCGACGAGATCGCCGGCGGCTGATGGGGCAGGAAACTCCGCTCGTCACG
>DASSBT010000149.1:0-20267 GCA_035698465.1 Agromyces sp.
GATCCAGGTCGTCTCGCCCGAAGACGAAGACCGCGAGCTCCTCGAGGGCTTCGCCATCGACCTCGACCAGGAACTCGAGGACGAGAGCGACGAAGACCTGCAGCAGCGTCCTCCGGTCGTGACCGTCATGGGCCACGTCGACCACGGTAAGACCCGACTCCTCGACGCGATCCGCAACGCGAACGTCGTCGCGGGCGAGGCCGGCGGCATCACCCAGCACATCGGTGCGTACCAGGTGCACACCGAGCACGAGGGCATCGACCGCGCGATCACCTTCATCGACACCCCGGGCCACGAGGCGTTCACCGCCATGCGTGCACGTGGTGCGCAGGTGACCGACATCGCGATCCTCGTGGTCGCGGCCGACGACGGCATCATGCCGCAGACGGTCGAAGCGCTGAACCACGCCCAGTCGGCGAACGTGCCGATCGTGGTCGCGGTGAACAAGATCGACAAACCCGAAGCCAACCCGGCGAAGGTGCGTCAGCAGCTCACCGAGTTCGGCCTCGTGGCCGAGGAGTACGGTGGCGACGTCATGTTCGTCGATGTCTCGGCGCGCGAGAACATCGGCATCCAGGACCTGCTCGACGCGGTGCTCCTCACCGCCGACGCCGGTCTCGACCTGCGAGCCAATCCCGACAAGGACGCGCGAGGTGTCGCCATCGAGGCGAAGCTCGACAAGGGCCGTGGCGCCGTGGCGACCGTGCTCATCCAGTCGGGAACGCTGCGCGTCGGCGACGCGATCGTCGCAGGCACCGCCTACGGCCGCGTGCGTGCGATGGCCGACGAGAACGGCGACGCCGTTCCCGAGGCCACCCCGTCCCGTCCGGTACAGGTGCAGGGCCTCTCGAGCGTGCCGCGCGCGGGCGACACCTTCCTCGTCACCGAGGAAGATCGCACCGCCCGTCAGATCGCCGAGAAGCGTGAAGCAGCAGAGCGCAACGCGCAGCTGGCCAAGGCCCGCAAGCGCATCTCGCTCGAGGACTTCACCCGTGCGCTCGAAGAGGGCAAGGTCGAAGCGCTCAACCTCATCATCAAGGGCGACGTGTCTGGTGCCGTCGAGGCGCTCGAGGAATCGCTCATGAAGATTGAGGTCGACGACTCGGTGCAGCTGCGCATCCTCCACCGTGGTGTGGGCGCGGTCACCGAGAGCGACATCGACCTGGCCACGATCGACAACGCGATCGTCATCGGGTTCAACGTGCGCCCCGACGTGAAGGCGCGCGAGCGTGCCGCTCGCGAGGGTGTCGACGTGCGTTTCTACTCGGTCATCTACAACGCGATCGACGACATCGAGAACTCGCTCAAGGGCATGCTCAAGCCCGAGTACGAAGAGGTCCAGTCGGGTGTCGCCGAGATCCGAGAGGTGTTCCGCTCCTCGAAGTTCGGCAACATCGCGGGTGTCATCGTGCGGTCGGGAACGATCACGCGAAACGCCAAGGCACGCGTCATCCGCGACGGCGTGGTGGTGGGCGACAACCTCGCCATCGAGTCGCTGCGCCGCTTCAAGGCCGACGTCACCGAGGTGCGCACGGACTTCGAAGCCGGTATCGGCCTCGGCAAGTTCAACGACATCCAGGTCGGCGACGAGATCGAGACCATCGAGATGCGCGAGAAGCCTCGCGCCTAGATCGTGGTAGCGGGGTCCCCGGTTCTTCCTTCCGAGTGAAGAGCGGGCACCCCTGCACCCCGATTCACGTCGAGGCGGCCGGCGCGGCGAAGCCGTTCCGGCCTTGCCACGAAAGGAGACACATCATGGCGGATCCGGCACGGGCCAGGAAGATGGCCGACCGAATCAAGGAGATCGTCGCCAAGCGGCTCGACAAGGGGCTTCGTGACCCGCGACTCGGGTTCGTGACGATCACCGACGTGCGCGTCACCGGCGACCTCCAGCACGCGAGCATCTTCTACACGGTGTACGGCAGCGAAGAGGAGCGCCAGGACTCGGCACTCGCCCTCAAGGCGGCCACCGGGATGCTGCGCAGCGAAGTGGGCCGCAACATCACCGCACGGCTCACCCCCTCGCTCGAATTCATCCCCGATGCGGTGCCCGAGAATGCCGAGCACATCTCGGCACTGCTCAAGGAGGCACGAGACCGTGACGCCGAGACGCTCGTGCTCGCCAGCACGGCCGCGTACGCCGGCGATGCCGATCCCTACGTGAAACCTCGCGATGTCGACGACGAGTCCGACGACGACGATGACGACGACGTTGACGACGACGATGGTGACATCGACGACGTCACCGAGATCGACGACGACGACGTCGACCTCGGTGATGCGGCAGAACTCGGCGGGCCTCGCTGAGCCATCCGCTCATCGCGGACTGGCGTCGAGTCAGGCGCCGGGAAGCCGCAGCGCTCCGTCGGCGGATGCCACGGCCAGCCCATCGGCGACGAGTCCGGTGATCGCTCGCTCGAGCTGCGCCGCATCGGTCCACAGCGACTCGAGCTCGCGCGCTTCGACCGGGCGGTGGGCCGCTCTGAGCTCGCGCATCACGAGCCCGCGCACCTGACGGTCGGAGCCTTCGAATCGCGCCTGCGCACGCCGGCGCGGTCCGTCGTAGGCGGGATATCCCGCGCGGCGCCAGGAGCACTGCATCGCAATGGGACACGAACCGCACCGCGGCGCTCGGGCCGTGCAGACCGTCGCCCCGAGCTCCATCGCCGCGGCGTTGAACACGCGTGCCGCGGCATCCGTCGCAGGAAGCAGCGCCGACATCGATGCCAAGTCGCGCGCCGTCGAGGGCGGCCCGGGTTGAGCCTGCCCGAGCACCGCACGGGCGATCACCCGTCGGGTGTTGGTGTCGACCACCGGATGACGCAGGCCGAACGCGAACGCGGCGATCGCCCGCGCCGTGTACGGCCCGATGCCCTGCAGCGCGAGCAGGTCGTCGAGGTCGGACGGCACCTCGCCGTCATGCCGCTCGACGAGCTCGACCGCCGCGCGGTGCAGCCACAGGGCCCTGCGCGGATACCCGAGCCGACCCCACGCGCGCACCGCCTCGGCGGGCGGCTCCGCGGCGAGTGCAGCCGGCGTCGGCCAGCGCTCGATCCACGCCTCCCAACGGGGCAGCACGCGGGCGACCTGCGTCTGCTGCAGCATGAACTCGCTCACGAGCACCGCCCACGGCGACACCTCGGCGGCCCTCCACGGCAGCGGCCGCGCGGCATCCGCGAACCATTCGTTCAGCGCGCTCGCGAGGTCGGGAGCGGGCGCACTTGACACCCCATCAGCCTATGTGCGGCCGGATGCCTCGCGGCTAGGCTCGGGGGATGAAGCTCGTCACGACGCCGCGCGTCAGCTTCCTGCGTTCCCTCGTCGACGAGATTCTGCAGCACTACGGTCGTGGGCGCATGATCGTGGCCATCGACGGGCCGTTGCAGAGCGGCAAGACGCAGTTCGCCGACGACCTCGCGGCGGTGTTCCGCGAGCGCGAGCACGCCGTGTTCCGCGCCAGCATGGAGCGTTTCCACCGGTCGCGCTCGGCGCAGGGCGCCTTCGGTGACGACACCCCTGCGCGGTACTACAGGTACGGATTCGACGAGTCGGCGCTGCGTCGGGTGCTGGTCGAGCCGTTCCGTCTCGGGGGCTCGACGGCGTTCGTGACCGGCGTGTTCGATCCGGCGCGCGACGCATGGGTCGAGCCGAAGTGGATCACCGGCCCGAGCGATGCGATCCTCGTTCTCGACGGGCGCTTCGTGCTGCGTGAGCGGCTCGCGGGCCTCTGGGACTTCCGCATCGTGCTCGACGGCGAGCCCGTCGATCCCGCCGACGTGCTCGCGTACGCGGAGCGCGACCCGAGGGACGTGGCCTCGGCGGTCATCGACAACCGCGACCCCGCGCACCCGGTGCGCCGATTCCGCGACAGCTGCTGAACTGGCACCCGACGAAGCGCGGCTCAGAAGCCGACCGCGGCGAGCACGCGCTCGGCGGGCAGGTGCGTCCCGGTCGACTCGACCTCGTGCACGAGCGTGGTGAGCGCCGCGTTGACGGGCGCCGTCAGGCCGGCGGCGGATGCCTCGCGCACGACGGCCCCGTTCAGGTAATCGACCTCGGTGGGCTGGCCTCGGCGCACGCTCTGCTGCGTCGAGCCGAGGTTCGGGACGTTGCCCATGCGCACGCGCATGAACCACGGGAGCATCTGGCCCACCCACAACGGCAGGCGGGCGAACAGGCGGAGCCGCCGGTTGCCGAGGCCCTGCAGCGCACCGAAGCGAACCCCCCGGGCGATCCCGATCCGCACCGCCTCGCGCATCGAGGCGGCCACCACGAGGCGCAGGCGGCGGTCGTCGACGACGTCCTGCACGCTGCGGCCGACGATCGCGGGTACCGCGTTCAGCATGTTGACGATGAGCTTGGTCCACTGCGCGCCCCTGAAGCCGCCGATGGCGATGATCGGCACCGCTGACGAGAGCAGCGCGGCGACGCGCGTGCATTCGGCATCGACCGGTCCGTCGCCGCGGCCCAGGTAGCTCGCCGCCCTGGTCGTGACCCGCACGACCCCGGGCTCGGTGTAGTTGGCCGCGATGATCGAGAGCACGCCCATGCACGATGAAGCCGGAAGCAGCCGCGCGGCGGTGTCGACGCCCTCGAGGCCGTTCTGCACGACGACGACCGTCACCCCGTCGATCATCGCGGCATTCGCCTCGATGGCGGCCGCGGCATCCTGTGCCTTCGTGCACACGAGCACGAGTTCAGGGCGAGCGGTCAGCGCTTCGGCCGCGTCGATGCGGGCGTGCACGTCGCCGTAGCCGCCGCTGAGCCGGATGCCGTGCGAACGGATCGCCTCGAGCCCCGCGCCGCGCGCAGTCACCTCCACGTCGTGGCCTGCGCGGGCGAGCAGCGCGGCGAACGTGCCGCCGAGCGCACCCGCTCCGATGATCCCGATCCTCACCATCCCAGCGTAGGGGCGCCCGGGCGGCATTCCGCACGAGCGCCGGCTGTTAGCCTGTACGGCGTGAACAGCGGCATCCTCCTGGTCGACAAGCCGCAGGGATTCACGAGCCACGATGTCGTCGCCCGCACCCGCCGGCTCGCCGGCACTCGCAAGATCGGGCATGCCGGCACCCTCGATCCGATGGCGACCGGGCTGCTCCTGCTCGGCGTGAACCACGCGACCCGCCTGCTGCACCACCTCGTCGGCCTCGACAAGGAGTACCTCGCGACCATCAGGCTCGGGTGGGACACCACGACCGACGACGCAGAGGGCGAGCCATCGGCTGCGGCATCCGAAGCTCGAATCGCTGCCGCGACCGAGCCGGCGATCGTCGCCGCGATGGCCCGGCTGACGGGCACGATCGAGCAGGTGCCGAGCGCCGTGAGCGCGGTGAAGGTCGCAGGCAAGCGCGCCTACCAGCGCGTGCGCGACGGTGAGCAGGTCGAACTCGCGGCCCGCACCGTGACGGTGGCCGAGTTCGAACTGATCGGGCTGCGCACCGGCGACGGCGTCGTCGACCTCGACGTGCGCGTCGCGTGCTCGTCTGGCACGTACGTGCGGGCGCTCGCCCGCGACCTCGGCGCCGACCTCGGCACGGGCGGGCATCTCACCGCACTTCGGCGTAGTCGCATCGGCCCGTTCCGAGTCGACGAGGCCGCAGCCCTCGAAAGCCTCGACGTCGCCGACTCGCTCATACGACCTGCGGATGCCGCGCGCCGCGTGCTGCCCGTGGCCGAACTCACCCCCGCACAGGCGACCGACCTGGGCCATGGCAAGCGCGTCGCGGCATCCGACGACCTCGACGCAGGCGCCGGCGAGCCGATCGCGGCCATCGACCCCGACGGTCGGCTCGTCGCGATCGTCGAACTGCGCGGCGGCACGCTCAAGGTCGTCACCGGATTTCCGACCGAGGAGGCACCCGCATGATCGAGTGGTTCACCTGGGTGCAGCTCGCCGTCGCCAGCGTGGCAGGCCTGCTCTGCATCGTGCTCGGCCTCGCCGGACGCGTGCCGAGCGACCTCACCAACGGTGCGCTCGTGCTCGTCGAACTACTGCTCGTCGCCCAGCTCGTCGTCGCGATCGCCGCGCCCGCTTTCGGCAATGAGGCCACCGGGAGCGTGCTCGAGTTCTACACCTACCTCGTGGGAGCGCTGCTGCTGCCGCCCGTGGCGATCGTCTGGGCCCTGCTCGAGCGCAGCCGGTGGTCGACGGTCGTGCTCGGGGTGGCGGCGCTCGCGGTCGCGGTGATGGTGTACCGCATGCTGCAGATCTGGACCGTGCAGCAGGCGTAGCGGGGTCTGAGAGAATCGATCGACATGACTGAGGTGCGGAGTGCCCGGGGCGACACCCGGAACGGGCGACGGATGACCGGCATCGGGCGGCTGCTCGTGGCCGTGTACGGCGTATTGGCGCTTGCGGCGATCGGTCGCTCGTTCGTGCAGATCGCCTCGAGATTCGACGCGGCACCACTCGCATACACGCTGTCGGCGCTGGCGGCGGTCGTCTACGTCGTCGCCACCGTGGCCCTCATCCGTTCGGGGCGCGGGTGGTATCGCGTGGCCTGGGCGACCATCGTCTTCGAATTCACGGGCGTCCTCGTGGTCGGCACTCTGAGCATCGCGTTCCCCGCGTTGTTCCCCGACGACACGGTCTGGTCGTGGTTCGGTCGGGGCTACCTGTTCATTCCGCTCGTGTTGCCCGTGCTCGGCATGTGGTGGCTCGCGACGCATCGACCGAGCGGGGCGGATGCCGCGTGAAGACGTTCAAGGGCCTGCGGGCCGTACCCCCCGGCTTCGGGCCGAGCGCCGTCACGATCGGCAAGTTCGACGGCGTGCACCGGGGGCACCGAGCCGTCATCGAGCGCATCAGGTCGATCGCGGCGGCAGAAGACCTGCGGTCGGTCGTCGTGACCTTCGACCGGAATCCGCTCGAGCTGCTGGCCCCCGAGAAGTGCCCCGAATCGCTGGTCAGCGTGCGCCAGAAGCTCGAACTGCTCGGATCGACCGGCATCGACGCGACGTTGCTCCTCCCGTTCGACCGGGCCCTCGCGTCGGTGCCGGCGACGGAGTTCGTCGAACGCGTGCTCGTCGGCACGCTCAACGCGAAGGCCGTGCTCGTCGGTCGTGACTTCCGCTACGGCGCGAAGGGAGCGGGCGACGTCGACCTGCTCATCGCACTCGGAGCGACATTCGGGTTCACGGTCGAGGTCGTGGGCGACGTGCGGCCCGGCGACGAGCGCCGGGTCTCCTCGACCTGGATCCGCGAGCTGCTGGCCGACGGTGACGTGCGCCAGGCCACCGAGTTGCTCGGCCACGCCCCGACCGTCTCGGGCATCGTGGTGCACGGTGCGAAACGCGGGCGTGAGCTCGGGTACCCCACCGCGAACCTGAGCCCCGAGTCCGAGGGACTGATTCCGGCCGACGGCGTCTACGCGGGATGGCTGACCGATGCCGGCACGAGGTATCCCGCCGCCATCTCCGTCGGGAACAACCCGACGTTCGAGGGCGTGCCGACGAAGCAGGTCGAAGCGTACGTGCTCGACCGTGAACTCGATCTCTACGACCATGTCGTCGACGTCGAGTTCGTCGAGCGGCTGCGAGGAATGGTCGCGTTCACGACCGTGCCCGAGCTCGTCGCGACCATGCGCGACGACGTCGACCGTGCCCGCGAGTTGCTCGCCGACCGGCACGAGGTCCTGGCCGACTGACGCGATGCGCGGCCGGTGGGCCCGGTGCCTGCGCCGACCGCTCAGCCTAGACTCGACGTGATGCCACCGACCCAGCACCGGCCCCTGTGGGCCGGTCGCACCCTCGCCCTCGTCGGCATCGTGCTCGTCGCATTCAACCTGCGCACCGCGGTGGCCTCATTGTCACCGATCCTCGCCGAGCTCGAACGCGAGATCTCACTCACCCCGGCGGTCGTCGGTTTCCTGGGCATGCTGCCACCGCTCTGCTATGCGGTCTTCGGCATCGTGACGCCGCTGTTCGCCAAGCGCCTCGGGCTCGAGGCGACGCTGATCGTCGCGCTCGGCGCACTCTCGATCGGACTGCTCGGGCGCGGTATCGCGGGCGACGCGCTCTGGCTCGTGGCCGCCAGCACGCTCACGTTCGCCGCGATGGGTGTGGGCAACGTGTTGCTGCCGCCGCTCGTGAAGCGGTATTTCCCCGACCGCATCGGGCTCATGACGACGATCTACGTGATGACCATGTCGGTGAGCAGCTTCGTGCCGCCGCTCATCGCGGTGCCGATCGCAGAGGCTGCCGGTTGGCGGATCTCGCTCGGGCTGTGGGCGGTCATGGCGGCGGTCTCGCTCGTGCCGTGGATCGCGCTGCTCGTGCATCCGCGGCGCCAGGCGCGCGACGTGCGGCTCGAGGAGACCGAGCCCGGGCTGCTCCGTTATGCCATGCGTTCCCCGCTCGCCTGGTCGCTGACGGTCGTGTTCGCGGTCGCCGGGTTCAACGCGTACGCGATGTTCGCGTGGATGCCGCCGATGCTCGACGACATCGCCGGCACGACGCCCGCGGAGTCGGGAGCGCTCCTCTCGCTGTTCGCCGCCATGGGCCTGCCTGCCGGACTCTTCGTGCCGATCCTGGCCGCGCGCTACGGCCGGGTCCGTCTGCTGATCTCGGTCGCGGTCGCCGCATTCGTCGCCGGCTACGTCGGGCTCCTGCTCGTGCCGGCGTTCGCGACGTGGCTCTGGGTCGCGCTCGCGGGCCTCGGACCGCTGCTGTTCCCGCTCGCACTCGTGCTCATCAACCTGCGTACCCGCACGCACTCGGGCGCGGTCGCGCTCTCGGGGTTCGTGCAGTCGGTGGGCTATCTCATCGTGGCCGTCGGTCCGCTCGCGGTGGGACTGCTGCACGATGCGACCGAAGGCTGGACCTGGCCGATCGTGCTGCTGCTGTGCTCGGCCGTGCCTGCGGCGATCGCGGGAGCGGTCGTGGCCCGTCCGCGCTACTTCGAAGACGAGCGCGCAGCATCCTGATCGGGCCGAGGCCTGCGCAGGAGTCAGATCAGGCCAGGAACTCGGGCCGGTGCACGAGGGCGGCCGCACCGATCAGCGGGCCCTCGTCGGAGAGTCCAGACGGCACGATCTCGACGCGTGACACGAACGGGAACGCGAGCCGTTCGGCGACGGCCGCACGAGCATGCTCGAAGAGCGCAGGGGAGACCCGGGAGAAGCCGCCGCCGATGGCGACGAGGTCGAGGTCGAGGAGGTTCGTGGCCGAGGCGATGGCGTGCCCGATCGCATCGCCCGCCCGCGCCACGGCCGCGATCGCGATCGGATCGCCGGCCTCGTGGGCGAGGGCGAGCTCCTCGCCGGACTCGCCCGTGAAGCCCTGGGTCCTCGCCCAGGCGACGGTGCGTGGGCCCGACGCGACCGCCTCGAGGCATCCGCGGCCCCCGCATGCGCACGCGTCGTCGAAGCCGCCGACCTCGACATGGCCGATGTGCCCGCCGTTGCCGGTCGGGCTCGACGCAGCCCGGCCACCGAGCAGCAACCCGCCGCCGACGCCGGTCGACACGACCATGCCCAACAGGTTGGCAACGCCGTGCCCGGCGCCGACCCAGTGCTCGGCGAGCGCGATGCAGAGCCCGTCGATGCGCAGGGTCACGGGTGCGTCGGGCACGATGGCGGCGACGGATGCCGCGAGCGGGTGATCGCGCCAGCTGGGAACGTTGAGCGGCGACACGAGCCCGTGCTCGACGTCGACCGGGCCGGCGGCCCCGACGCCGACGCCGACGAGTGTCGCGCGATGGGGGAGGGCGGCGTAGGCGGCCTCGACGACCTCGCGAACGGCATCGTCGAGCGCGGCACTCGTGGCGGTGGGACCGGTCGGCCGTCGGTGCCGTGAGCCCGGCTGAAGCCGACCACGATCGTCGACGAGTGCGGCCTCGACCTTGGTGCCGCCGAAGTCGACGGCGAGGGCGAGCGCGCGCTGCATGGCACCAGCATAGGCGCGCGGCATCCGCCGGCCCGCTGCTCATCTGAGCACCATCGCCCGCGAGTGTTGCCGATGCGCGCTGGCCTGCCTACGCTGGGGTGAGCGGAAGGATGCGTGTGGACGAGATCGACGAACTCCTCTCGATCCGGGCTGCCGAGCTCTACTACGAGGAGAACAAGACCCAAGACGAGATCGGGCAGGCGCTTCGCCTGACCCGGTGGAAGGTCGGCCGACTCCTCGCGCAGGCCAAGCAGCGCGGTTTCATCCGCATCGAGATCCTGCACCCACGGGCCAGGCGCCTGCCCATCGAGCGACGCCTGCGCGATGAGCGCGGCCTCACCGACGCGATCGTGGTCTCGGTCGCGGGCGTGCACTCGCCCGAAGAGTTGCAGGAGCGCACGGCGCAGGCCGCTGCCGACTACCTCACCGCGCTCCGGCCGGTGCCGCGCACCCTCGGCGTGAGCTGGGGTCGCACGCTGTTCGAGATCTCGCAGCACCTGCGCAACGGCTGGGCGACCGGGGTCAACGTCGTGCAGATCAACGGGGGAGTGAGCCTGAACCGGCGGCCCGGCACCGCTGCGGCCACGGCAGTGGGCATCGCCCAGAAGGGCGGCGGCAGTGCCACCCTGCTGCCGAGCCCCGCGATCCTCGAGCGCCTCGCGACGAAAGAGGCGATCGAGTCCGACCGTGTCGTGGCCGGCGTGATCGAGCTGGCCCGTTCCGCCGACGCGTACCTGTTCAGCGCGGGCGCGGCCGACCACAACTCCGTGCACGTCGAGAGCGGCTACCTCTCGATCGGCGATGTCGACGTGCTCGTGCAGAAGGGCGCCGTCGGCGATGTCGTCGGTCGCTACATCGACTCCGACGGCAACATCGTCGATCCCGCGCTCGACGCCCGAACCGTCGGCCTGACGCTCGACGAACTCCGCGAGGCGCCGCTCGCCATCGCGGTCGTCGCGGGCACGACCAAGCATGCGGTCGCCGACGCGGTCGTGCGCAGCGGGCTCTGCTCGGTGCTCGTCACCGACGAAGCCACCGCCCTCCACCTCCTCGACGGCTGAACACCGGTCGAGACCACAACGTCAATGACGGAACCCACCACGGAAAGCCAGGTCATCACCATGCCAGGTCCAGTCAGCGCAGGTGCTCCAACCGCAGGCACCGCGCTCGTCACCGCCCGCGAGCGCGCCCTCGCCGTGCTCGGCGGCGAGCCCGACGATGCGACGCTCCGCCGCTACCTGCACGGCATCGCCGGTGTCGACGCGGTCGGCCTCGAACAACGCGCCGCCGGGCTCGCCACCCGGTCGATCAAGACGACGTCCAAGCGATGGGCGCTCGACCGCATCATCTCGCTCATCGACCTGACGACGCTCGAGGGTGCCGATACGCCCGGCAAGGTGCGCTCGCTCGTCGCCAAGGCGGTGAACCCCGATCCGACGGATGCCACGGTGCCCCGCGTCGCGGCCGTGTGCGTGTACGGCGACATGGTGCCCTACGCCATCGACGCGCTCGGCGCCGCGCACGGCGAGCCAGACGACGGGCTCATCGCGGTGGCGGCGGTCGCGACGGCCTTCCCGTCGGGTCGATCGTCGCTCGAGATCAAGCTCGCCGACACCGCAGAGGCGGTCGCCGCCGGCGCCGACGAGATCGACATGGTCATCGACCGCGGCGCGTTCCTCGCCGGCCGCTACGGCCTCGTGTTCGACCAGATCGCCGCGGTGAAGGAGGCATGCCGTCGGCCCGACGGCACGAGCGCGAGCCTCAAGGTCATCCTCGAGACGGGTGAGCTCGTGACGTACGACAACGTGCGCCGTGCCTCGTGGCTGTCGATCCTCGCGGGCGGCGACTTCATCAAGACGTCCACCGGCAAGGTGCAGCCCGCGGCGACCCTACCCGTGACGCTGCTCATGCTCGAGGTCGTGCGCGACTGGCACCTGGCCACGGGCCAGCGCATCGGAGTGAAGCCCGCGGGCGGCATCCGGGCGTCGAAGGACGCGATCCGGTATCTCGTGACCGTGGCCGAGACCGCCGGCGAGGAATGGCTTCAACCGCACCTGTTCCGATTCGGTGCGTCGAGCCTGCTCAACGACGTGTTGCTGCAGCGCCAGAAGATGACGACCGGCCACTATTCGGGTGCCGACTACGTGACCATCGACTAGACGAGAGCGACAGACCATGAGCTTCCTCGAATACGCACCAGCCCCCGAGTCGCGGGCGATCCTGTCGCTGCGCGACGGCTACGGCCTCTTCATCGACGGCGAGTTCGTCGACGGCCGCGGTACGCCGTTCCAGACCATCTCGCCGGCGAGCGAGGAGAAGATCGCCATGATCGCGAACGCGAACGCGGCGGATGTCGACGACGCCGTTGCGGCGGCCCGCCGCGCCTACGACCGCACCTGGTCGAAGATGAGCGGCCGCGATCGCGGCAAGTACCTGTTCCGCATCGCCCGCCTCGTGCAGGAGCGCGCCCGCGAGCTCGCCGTCGCGGAGTCGCTCGACAACGGCAAGCCGATCAAGGAGTCGCGCGACGTCGACGTGCCCCTCGTCGCCGCGTGGTTCTTCTACTACGCCGGATGGGCCGACAAGCTCGACCACGCAGGGCTCGGCGCCGACCCGCGGTCGCTCGGCGTCGCCGCGCAGGTGATCCCGTGGAACTTCCCGCTGCTGATGCTCGCGTGGAAGTTCGCTCCGGCGCTCGCAGCGGGCAACACCGTCGTGTTGAAGCCGGCAGAGACCACGCCGCTCTCTGCGCTCATCTTCGCCGAGATCCTGCAGCAGGCCGAGCTGCCGCCCGGTGTCGTGAACATCATCACCGGAGCCGGCGACACGGGTGCCGCCCTCGTCTCGCACGAGGGCGTCGACAAGGTCGCGTTCACCGGCTCGACCGCGGTCGGCCGGTCCATCGCGAAGCAGGTCGCGGGCACCGACAAGAAAGTCACCCTCGAGCTCGGCGGCAAGGCGGCGAACATCGTCTTCGATGACGCCCCCATCGACCAGGCCATCGAGGGCATCGTCAACGGCATCTTCTTCAACCAGGGCCACGTGTGCTGCGCGGGCTCCCGCCTGCTCGTGCAGGAGAACATCCACGACGAGGTCGTGGAGCGGCTGAAGCTGCGACTCTCGACCCTGCGGCTCGGCGATCCGCTCGACAAGAACACCGACATCGGCGCGATCAACTCGAAGGAGCAGCTCGAGCGCATCCGCACCCTCTCCGACGTGGGTGTGGCCGAGGGTGCAGAGCGGTGGAGCGCGCCCTGCGTCATCCCCGAGAACGGCTTCTGGTACGCCCCGACCATCTTCACGGGCGTGCAGACCTCGAGCCGCATCGCCCGTGAGGAGATCTTCGGACCGGTGCTCTCGGTGCTCACGTTCCGCACACCGGCCGAGGCGATCGCCAAGGCGAACAACACGCCGTACGGCCTCTCCGCGGGCATCTGGACCGACAAGGGCAGCCGCATCCTCGCGGTCGCCGACCAGCTTCGCGCGGGCGTGATCTGGGCGAACACGTTCAACCGGTTCGACCCGTCGAGCCCGTTCGGCGGTTACAAGGAGTCGGGGTACGGCCGCGAGGGCGGTCGCCACGGGCTCGCGGCCTACCTCGCACCCGCCGCGATCGGCCGGGCCGCCGTCACCGCCGGTCGAGGAGCGGCGAAGCCGCGTCTCGAGACCTCGGGTGCCGCGAAGCGGGATCTCGATACGACCGCTTCGCGGCCTACTCGATCGACGAAGGCTCGATCAGCCAAGCCCGCGAAGAAGGGAGCCGCGAAGTGACCCGCCTCGCCGTGCCCAAGACGTACAAGCTCTACATCGGCGGTGCCTTCCCGCGCAGCGAGTCAGGGCGTACCTACGAGGTCATGTCCGCCGACGGCCGCTTCATCGCCAACGCGGCGAAGGCCTCCCGCAAAGACGCGCGTGACGCGGTCGTCGCCGCGCGCGGCGGGGTGGCTGGGTGGGCGAACGCGACCGCGTACAACCGCGGCCAGGTGCTCTACCGCATCGCCGAGCTCCTCGAGGGTCGTCGCGCGCAGTTCGTCGCCGAGATCGAGGAGGCCGAGGGCGTGTCCCGCACCGTGGCATCCGCGCAGGTCGACGACGCGATCGACCGGTGGGTCTGGTATGCCGGCTGGGCCGACAAGTTCGCGCAGGTCGCCGGCAATGCCAACCCCGTCGCCGGCCCGTACTTCAACATCTCGGTCCCCGAGCCCACCGGCGTCGTCGCGATCATCGCGCCACAAGACTCGTCGCTCCTCGGGTTCGTCTCGGCGCTTGCGCCGGCACTCGTCGCCGGCAACTCGGTCGTGGTCGTGGCGAGCGAGCGATTCCCGCTCTCGGCGATCAGCCTCGCCGAGGTGCTCGCGACGAGTGACGTGCCGAAGGGCGTGGTCAACGTGCTCACGGGGTCACCCGCCGATTTCGCACCGTGGCTCGCGAGCCTCGCCGATGTCAACGCGATCGACCTCGTCGGCGCCGGCGACCTCGACTGGATCTCGCTCGAGATCGAGGCGGCCGACACGCTGAAGCGGGTCCTGCGACCCGAACCGGGTCCCGATGCCGCGGCGCCCGCGCTCGGGCGCATCAGCGCGTTCACCGAGACGAAGACCGTCTGGCACACGAAGAGCCTGCGGTAGGCGCGACGTGATCGCCGGATCGGCCTGGAGCATGGCGTAGCCTCGGGACGAGGCCGCCGAAACCGGCTGGAGACGAGACGCGCATGACCACGCTCAATTCCGGACTTCTTCGTCTCGGCGTACTGGCGCACTCGAGCAAGCCCGACGAGCGGCGCCTGCCGCTGCACCCGTCGCACTTCGAGCGGATCGACGCCGACCTGCGGCAGCAGATGGTCGTCGAACGCGGCTACGGTGAGCGCTTCGGGGTCGCCGACGCGGAGGTCGAGTCGTTCGTCGCCGGTCTCGGCTCCCGAGAGGAGATCATCGCCGGCTGCGATGTCGTGCTCTTGCCGAAGCCACAGGCATCCGACCTCGAGGAGTTCCGCGACGGTCAGGTGCTCTGGGGATGGCCGCACTGCGTCCAGGATGGCGCGATGACCCAGATCGCCATCGACAAGCAGCTCACCCTCATCGCGTGGGAGGCGATGAACCACTGGTCGGCCGGCGGCGGCTTCGGGCTGCACGTCTTCCACAAGAACAATGAGCTCGCAGGGTACTGCTCGGTGCTGCATGCCCTGCAACTGTGCGGATCGACGGGAGACTACGGCAGGCGACTGAGCGCGGTCGTGATCGGCTTCGGAGCCACCGCCCGCGGTGCCGTCACCGCGCTGAACGCACACGGCGTGCACGACGTGCGAGTGCTCACCAACCGCGAGATCGCCGCCGTGGGGTCGCCCATCCCGTCCGTCGACATCCTCCAGTTCGAGCACAACCCCGAGGCGCCGTTCGAGAGCATGGTCAACGTCGACGGCGGCCTCGTGCCGCTCGCCCCGTTCCTCGCCGAGCGCGACATCGTGGTGAACTGCACCCTGCAGGACCCCAACGCACCGCTCACCTACCTGCGCACGGAAGACCTCGGCTCGTTCCGCCCCGGCAGCCTGATCATCGATGTGTCCGTCGACTCGGGGATGGGCTTCAGCTGGGCTCGCCCGACCTCCTTCGCCGACCCGATGTTCGTCGTGGGGGAGTCGACCAACTACTACGCGGTCGACCACAGTCCGTCCTATCTCTGGAACTCGGCCACCTGGGAGATCAGCGAGGCGCTCATGCCATTCCTCCGGACGGTCATGGAGGGACCGGAAGGGTGGGCCGCGTCCGAGACCATCGACCGGGCCATCGAGATCGCCGACGGTCGGATCCGGAACCCGGCCATCCTGGAGTTCCAGCGCCGCGCGCCGGAGTATCCCCACCGCAGGATCGGGTGATCCGGTTCTGCGTGTCTGCTGCGTACCCGCGAACGGGGGACGTAACGAAACGGTAACGAAGTTGCTAGAGTGACCTGCACCGTCGCGCAAGGGCGCGCGATCGGTGGAAAGGCCCGAACCCGTGACCCGAACCCGCCGGCGCGCGCTGCGCGTCTTCTTCGCCGCGATCGGCATGCTCGCGACCGCCACGGTGCTCCTGATCGCCACGACGCCCACCACCGCCTCGGCGGTCGATGTGTTCGGGGCACTGCGCGTTCCCGGTGAACCCGCGTTCATCGTCGGCCATCGCGGCGATCGTGCCGCGGCACCCGAGAACACGATGCCGTCGCTCGAGCTCGCGATGGACGACCTCGACTTCGTCGAGACCGACGTGCAGCTCAGCCGCGACGGCGTGCCGGTGCTCTTCCACGACGTGACCCTCGAGCGGGTCACCGGTGACCGCCGACAGGCGAGCGAGCTCGACCTCGCAGAGCTCCGCCGGCTCGATGTGGGCGCGTGGTACGGCGGCGAGTACGCGGGGGAGTCGATGCCGACCCTCGACGAGTTCCTGGCCGCGCTCGCGCACAGGGAGACGGCCCGTGCGCTCGTCGAGCTCAAGGCCGACTGGCGTGCAGATCAGGTGCGCACCGTCGTCGACCTCATCGAGCGGCATGGCCTGCGCGGTCGCGTCGTGCTGCAGAGCTTCAGCATCGAGACCCTGCTCGCGGTGCAGCGCGTGTCGCCGACGACGCCGCGCATCATGCTCATCCGCGAACTGCCGGTCGAGCCGGTCGCCCTCGCCGAACGACTCGGGGTGATCGGGTTCGGCACCACCGCGGCATCCGTCACCGCGGTTCCCGACGCCCTCGACGCCCTGCACGACGCGGGCATCGCCGTGCTCTGCTACACGCTGAACACCCACGACCATTGGCAGGCGGTGAGCGCGCTCGGCGTCGACGGCATCATCACCGACCAGCCGAGCGAGCTCGACGAGTGGCTCGCGGTCACCGCGCCGGGCACCTGAGCGCCGCTCAGGCGACCTCGACCTCGACGCCGAGCCGATCGGCGGCCGCGCGGAACTCCTCGTGCATGCGCGCCGAGAACAGCACGAAGCGCACGAGCGGGGGTGCGAGGCCGGCGTCGACCGCGGATGCCGCGGCGGCCTCGACGGCGACGGTCGCCGCATCGTCGGCCGGCCACCCGTACACCCCGGCCGAGATCGCGGGAACAGCGACGGATGCCGCGCCCAACCGTGCAGCGAGCCCGAGCGAGTTGCGATACGCCGCAGCGAGCAACCGCCGGCGGGCGTCGGCCTCGGGGCCTTCGTCCGGCCAGACCGGCCCGACCGTGTGGATGACCCAGCGCGCGGCCAGACGGCCGGCCCCGGTCTGGATCGCCTCGCCCGTGGGCAGGCCGCCGGGAAGGACGGTCGCGCGGAGCCTCCGGCATTCCTCGAGGATCCCGGGACCACCGGCGCGGTGGATGGCGCCGTCGACGCCGCCACCGCCGATCAGGCTCGAGTTCGCCGCGTTCACGATCGCGTCGACGCGCTCGGCGGTGATATCGCCGGTGACGAGTTCGATGTGCGGCATCCGCCCGGCTACCCGCGGTTGTTCGAGAGCTCGAAGATGCGCACGAGCTCGGCCACCGCGGCCTCGCGCTGCTCGCCGCCGGCCTCGTACATGTCGGTCACGTGCGTGCGCAGGTGGTTCTCGACGAGCAGCTTGTTGAGCGAGCCGAGCGATTTCTGCACGGCGAGCGAGAGCGTGATGATGTCGACGCAGTAGTCGTCGATCTCGATCATCTTCTCGATGCCGCGCAACTGGCCCTCGATGATCTTCGTGCGGTGCAGGGCGCGCTTCTTGATGTCGTCGATCACCCGTTCAGGATACTCCGTCTCGCCAGGTACCCCCTCCAGGTATTTTTCCGAAGCGGCCGGGCGATAGCGTGGTCGCCATGGCCCGTCGATCGATTCGCGTCCTTGTCGCCCTCGTCGCGCTCGCCTTCGCCGGTGCGCCGGCTGCTGCCGCCGTGGCGGTGCCGCCTGCGTCAGGCGAAGCGACGCACGCATCCGCTGCATCGATCGCCGAGCATCCCGTCTCTGGGGTGCCCGCGGGCGTCGACGACTTCGTGTTCGCCTCGTTCGATGCCGTCTACGAACTGAGCCGCGACGAGGCGAAGCGCTCGGTGCTCGACACCACCGAGACGCTCGTCGCCGTCTTTCCCGAGATCGACCAGAACCGCGGCATCCGACGCGCGATCCCGTTGCACTACGACGGACACCCCACCGACATCGACGTGCAGTCGGTGACGGATGCCGCGGGCGCGCCCCGTGGGTTCGAGGTCGAGCGCGACGAAGACGGCGAGTTCCTGCTCGTCACGGTGCGCGCCGACGATTACGTGCACGGTGAGCAGACCTATGTGATCACCTATCGTCAGCACAACGTCACCCACGTGCCCGACGACGCCGATATCGACGAGTTCTACTGGGACGTGAACGGCACCGGCTGGGCGCAGCCGTTCGAACGGGTCAGCGCCGAACTGCGGATGTCGCAGGAGGTCGCCGACGGATTCAACGGCGACGTGGCGTGCTATCGCGGGTGGTCGGGTTCGACCACGCCCTGCGAGTCGCTCGAGGTCGCCGAGTCGATGCCGCCGGTCGTCTCGGCCGCGACCACGGCGATCCGCCCGTACGAGAACCTCACGATCGCCGCCGGATTCGACTCGGGCACCTTCGAGCCCCGCGACGAATCGTTCTTCGCCTCACCGGCCGCGATCGTCGGCGGCATCGGCGCGATCGGGGCCGTCGCCGCCTTCCTGACGGCGATCATCGCCCGGCTCACCCGCTGGCGCGATCACCCGGGGCGCGGCACGATCATCGCGCAGTACGAGCCGCCCGCGGTCAGCGCCATGACGTCGGCCGACCTCGTCGGGCAGGGCGGCAAGGGCGTCACGGCGACCATCCTCGAGCGCGCGGTCGACGGCGAGTTGCGCATCGTCGAGACGGGGCGCAAGAAGTACGCCGTCGAGTTCGTCGGCGGTGAAGCGGGCGACGCCGATGCGCGCGCCATCGTGTCGGCGCTCTTCGACGGCGGGCCGGTGCCCGGCGCGCAGCGCGCCCTGAAGTCGACCGACACCTCCCTCGGCAGGCGCCTGCTCGCAATCCGCCAGCGCGTCAGGAAGGCCGTGGTGACCGGCGGGCTCCGCCGCAGGCCCGCACTCGGCGGGCGTGTGCTGCTCGCGATCGGTGCGGGTGCAGCAGCGACACTCAGCGTCGTGTTCGGCATCATCGCACTCGACGACCAGCGGGGCGGCCCATGGCCGGCCATCCTGCTCGTCATCGCCGTGCTCGCCGCGGTCGCGACGTTCATGGCCGTCGCCGACGTACGGCCGCTCACCCAGACCGGCCGGGAGGTGCGCGACCACCTCGAGGGACTCCGGCTCTACATCCGGCTCGCCGAGGCCGATCGGCTCCGGGTGCTGCAGAGCCCCAGCGGCGCGATGCGTGTCGACCGACCGGCGGCGGGCGGGGTGGCGACGGCAGGCCTCGACCCCGCCGTGGTGCTGAAGCTCAACGAGCGGCTCCTGCCGTACGCGGTGCTCTTCGGGCAGGAACGCGAATGGAGCCGCGAACTCGCGTCCCTCTACGAGCAGCGCGGTGAATCGCCGACCTGGTACTCGGGGCGCGACGGCTTCAACGCCGGACTCTTCGCGGCATCCGTTGCGTCGTTCTCGTCGACCTCGAGCTCGTCGTGGTCGGGTTCGAGCTCGAGTTCGTCGTCGAGTGGCTCCGGCGGCGGCGGTTCATCGGGTGGCGGCGGTGGTGGTGGCGGTGGTGGCGGCGTGTGAGCGTCAGCCCACTGCGGCGTGACGCCACGTCGCGAATCGCGCGTCGATCGTCGCAGGGTCAGTCGTCGCTGGGTCAGTCGTCGGCGGGCGCGCGGTCGTCGGGCAGTTCGACGCGACGCTCGGCGTCGATGCCCGGCACCTCGTCGTCGAGGCTGTCGTCGAGCGTGCGTTCGTCATCGTCGATCGCGAATTCGTCCTCGTCGAACTCGGAATCCTGTGCGACCGTGAATTCGTCGTCGGGCGTGACGCCCGCCCCCGCGAGATCGTCCATGGCTGAAGTGTACGGCGACTCGCATCGGTCCGCACCGTGCGATCACTCGCTGCTCAGGTCGCCGACGGCGCGCTTCTCCGGCTAGAATGAACCCGCGCCCGACGAATCCGTTCTTCGGCCGACCATGTGAGCCCGGCTCGCGTGCTGCTCGGTTCGGGATTCGGCGTGACCGCGAGCGGCGACATCGACTCGTCCCGTTCGGGCCCGACCACCGGCATCGGTGATCAGGGGGCGTGCCGGAGGCAGCCGCTTCGAAGGCGGCACCAGGAACGGGAGGACCATGGCCCAGACGAGGCAGCGGCAGCGAGCGCGTTCGCGCGACGATGACGCACCCATCATCCCGATTCTCGCGCGCAAGGTGCGCGAGGTCGAGACGAAGGCGCAGAAGGGCAAGCTCGGGCCCACCAACCG
>DASSBT010000150.1:0-8682 GCA_035698465.1 Agromyces sp.
CGCGGGAAGTTCGCTGAGCCTGTCGACGCGCCGTGGGAAGTTCGCTGAGCCTGTCGACGCGAAATCGGTCGGTGATGGCTCCTTCTGTGCGCCCTATGCGCCCCGAGCGCCGGCGATCACCGAATCGATCGTCGCGTCATCCGTCGGCAGACCCGCCTCGTGCAGGCGCTGCCTGGCCATGCTGCGCAACTCGTCGACCGCACCGGCGTCGGCGTCGGCCCGCATCTGCTCGGCGATGCCCGCGACCTTGTCGGCCGTGCTCGCCTCGTCGTGTCCCTCTTCGACCGGTTCGTCCTGGGTGTCCATGCGGCAAGCGTCGCATGCGCGCCGCGGCGGCGCCTCCCCTTGACAGGACGGCAGGCGGATGCCGCGCCTGAGGCCCGGAGTCTCGACCGAATTCGGGATGATGCGGGGTGGCTTGACGACGGTGGAGGCCGCGCGGGTACGTTCGGGCCATGAGACTGGTATTCGCGTCGTGGCTCACGGTCATCGCCGTCGGCTTGGTGTATATGTTCACCATCGCGCTGCTGGGGCGGTGAGTGCATGCGTATCCGTCAGCACGGCTTGAGCATCGCCTTCGGGGTGATCTTCGTCGTGGCTCTCGCCGGCCAGTCCATCGCCGGACTGCAGGTGTTCAACGAGAAGCAAGTGGCACACGGATCATCGCCCGTCGGCTGGGGCGAGTTCGTGACGTCGTCGGCGTTCGTCGTGGACGTCGCCGAGAACTGGCAGTCGGAGTACCTGCAGTTCTCCCTGTTCATCTTCGCCACCATCTGGCTCGTGCAGAAGGGCTCGCCCGAGTCGAAGAAGCCGGGCGATGAGGGGCTCGACTCCGATGAAGTACAGCTGGTGCATGAGCATGCAGAAGAGAACTCGCCGAAGTGGGCGAAGGCCTCTGGCTGGCGTCACGCGCTCTTCTCGAATTCACTCCTGATCGTGATGGGTGCGATCTTCATCCTGTCGTGGCTGGTGCAGTCCATCGCCGGGGTCGTGGTGTTCAATGCGGAGCAGGTCGCCCATGAACAGGCGCTCATCACCTGGGGCGACTACCTCGTCTCGGCCGATTTCTGGAACCGCACGCTGCAGAACTGGCAATCCGAGTTCCTCGCCGTCGGCAGCATGATCGCGCTGTCGATCTACCTCCGGCAGCGTGGCTCACCCGAGTCGAAGATGGTGGGCGCGCCCAACGACGTGACGAGCGTCTCGCCCGACTGAGGTGCCGTGTCACCGCGCCGCCTGGCCGTCTGATCTCCGCGCCGCCCGGTCGCCTGATCTCCGCTTGCCGCCGCTCGACCCGAGGGCCTTGCCGTTGCGCGGAGGGTGTTGCATGCTGTCCCCAAGTGCGACGAAGGGGGTCGCGTGGACTCCAGCGATGGCCGCATCCGCGCGCTGCAGCGCATCGCCTACGGCGCCGGGGCGAGCCCCGCGGAGCGCGCCCGCGCACTGACCGAACTCGTGCAGCTGCAGGAGCGCGCGGCTGCCGCGGCACAGCCGGGGCCCGGTGACGTCAGCGGCGGCCGCCCGCATGGATTCACCGAGCCGGATGCCGCGCCGGCATCCTTCAGCGCGACCCCCGCGATGCCCGAGCCGGCCGCACACCGGCCGGGACGTTCAGCGGGGATGCTGCGGTGGGCACTCGTCGTCGGCTCGATCTGTGTCGTGGTGGGCGGGGTCATCGGTTGGGGCATCGGGCAGGGCGCCCCTGTGGAGACGTCATCGTCGCGGACGTCTACGTCGACCGGGGCGTCGGGGGCGTCGGCGGCCGAGGGAACTGTCCGGGGCGCAGACGGGATGCCGCTCGAATCCACCGACCTGCTGCCGCTGATGGGCCGGTTGCCGACCGCCGACGAGGCGGCCCGTGTGGCGCGTCTCGATCCTCCGATGGATCCCGAGTCGGTCGGGTTGCTGGCATCCCGTGCCGACGGACCGACCGCGTTCCTCGCGCGCACCGCCGACGGCGGTGACCTCTGCCTGGTGGTGCTGATGCCCTCTGGTCCGTCGCGGAGCGCATGCACGATGGTCGGCCGCTTCCCGATCGGCGGCCTCCGCGTCGAGTACTACGCCGACGGATACGGGCTCGTGGCTGCGCACCTCGACGACTCCGGTGCGGTCGAGCTCAACCTCAGCGTGCCGTTCTGAGCCACTGGTCGCTCCGGCGTCGACGATCGCATCGCGGCGTCGGATACTGGCTCGCGGCAGTGCTCGCCTGTGCGGTCATCGTTCGGGTTCGCGCCGCGCGGCAGCACGCCCCGGCGTAGTCGCGGCCCGCTCCCACGAGGCGATCGGCCCGGGAACGACGCGGAACGACGGATGCGGTTCGGGAACCTCGACATGCTGCCACCGGGACCACACCCCCGGGTTTCGCCGCTGCAGCTTTGCCAAGAGGTGCAGCCATTCGAAGGCGAGCTGACCGGTTGTGACCGGGATCTCGGTCGTCCGCGCTGCCGGGTCACGAATCCGCCCGCGATCGAAGCGGTAACCACGGTCGTCTGCCTCGTCGGCGACCGCCGAGAGATAGCTGCAGACGGCGGCCAGCGGATCGGCAGCGGCGCGGAATCGTTCAAGCTGCGGATGCCGCGAGTAGCCGCGACCGGGCTCGAGGATCACCGCTTGCGCGAGCAGGCCCTCGCGCCAGCACGAGGTCAGTGCCTGCCGGTCGAAGTAGCGTGGGTGGACCGACCACAACCTCATCGGTCGCCCCGTTCGGATGCAGCTGCCTTCTCGAGGATGCGGTTCGCCATGCCGTTGAAGATGATGCCGTGGAACGGGAGCAGGACCGCCCAGTAGAGGCGCCCGGCGAGCCCCTTCGGGAAGTAGATCGCCCTCTGGCGGTAGAGCGAACCGCCGTCAGCGGCATCCGTCACCTCGAGCTCGAGCCACGCGCGGCCGGGCATTCTCATCTCCGCACGCAGGCGCAGCCGCCTGCCGCGCTCGATCGACTCCACCCGCCAGACGTCGATCACCTCGCCTGAGTGCAGCTGCGTTGGGTGCCGTCGACCACGGACCATCCCCACACCCCCGAAGAGGCGATCGATCCAGCCGCGTGCGGCCCAGGCCAGCGGGAACGAGTACCAGCCGTTCCGGCCCCCGATCGACTCGATGACCGCCCACACGGCTGATGCGGGTGTGTCGCTCCTGCGTTCGCGCACGTCCGTTCGCACGACGTGACCGGCCCACGACGGATCCGTGGGAAGCGGATCGCTCGGCGCGCCGCGAACGGTCGCATTCTGCCAGCTCGTCTCGACCGACCCGTCTGCTTCGCGCCTCAGCGCGAGACGAACGGCCTGTCGGTAGGTGAGCAGTCCCTCGGGTGGCGGCGGGATGTAGCGGTCGATGTCGTGCTCCGAAACGACGCAGTCGTGCTGAAGGGACGCGATGATCGGTACTGCAATCGCCCGCGGCACCGGCGTCACCACGTTCACCCACTGCGACGCGAGCCACGGCGTGAACACGGGGAGCGCGGCGATGGGCCGCTGAGGCAGGCCGGCCTCCACCGCGTATCCGTTCATCATCTGGCCGTACCGGAGCACGTCGGGTCCGCCGATGTCGAAGGTTCGATTGACGTCGTCGGGCATCGTGACAGCGTGCACCAGGTATCGAAGCACGTCGCGGATCGCGATCGGCTGAACCCGGTTTCGCACCCAGCGCGGGGCAGGCATGTATGGCAGTACCTCGGTGAGGTGCCGGATCATCTCGAACGAAGCCGATCCCGAGCCGATGATGACCCCGGCCTGCAGCACCGCAGCGGGAACTCTGCAGTCGAGGAAGATGTCCCCGACGGCCTTCCGCGACGCGAGATGACGCGAGAGTTCGATGCCGTCGGGGTGTAACCCGCCCAGGTAGATGATCTTCGACACCCCGGCACGCTCGGCTGCCCGGGCGAACATCGAGGCGTTGTCGCGTTCGGCACGCTCGAACGAGCCGCCGGCGCTCATCGAGTGCACGAGGTACAGCGCTACGTCGATGTTCCGCACGGCAGTGTCCGTGGCGGCTGCGTCGTCGAGGCTTCCGGCCCTGACCGTGACGCGCTCGCGCCACGGTACGTCGAGCAGCCGGCCCGGGGTGCGCACGAAGACCGTGACGTCGTGGCCGGCGTCGAGGAGTTGGGGCACGACGCGGCCGCCGACGTAACCCGTTGCGCCGGTGACCAGCACACGACGCGTGATCATGAGATCGTTCCGTTCAGTGGGGCGCCTCGCTCTCGTTCGGTGCCTCGTCGAGGATCTCCACGAGCCGGTCGAGGAAGTGGATGATGACGTCGCGCTCGTCGGACTCGAGTGAATCGGCGAGCTGAAGCATCCGTTGATGCATCGGCCCGAGCGCACGCCGAAGTCGTTCATGGGCGCCTGGGAGCGTGCTGAGCAGCAGCGAACGACGGTCCGACGGGTGAGCAGATCGAGCGATACAACCGTCGTCGATGAGTCGGCCGACGAGCTTCACGGTCGCCGCCGTGGTGATGCCGAGTGCGCGCGACATCCCCGCGCTGGTCGCGGGTCGACCTGACCGTTCGTGCTGGATGATCCAACGCAGGGCGGCGAGGTCGGTGTCACCCATGTCCATGTCCTCGCGGATTCGCCGACGCATCGCGGCCTCAGCGGCTCGATGCCGCCGCACGCTCTCGAGCACTTCGACGGCCGTGGGCTCCGCCCGGCCGTACCAGTAGTACTCCCTGTGCCCCTGGCGGTCGGTTCTTCCACTCGGCATGAACCGATGCTATCGTGCCATTACTAACTTGGTTAGCGATAATGAACGACATGCACTTGGGAGATTCGATGAAGACCATCGACGACATCGAAGATGAGGTCGTGCTCGTGGACGAGGCGGGCACACCGATCGGCCGAGCGCCCAAGAGCGCCGCGCACGGTCCCGACACGGCGCTGCACCTGGCGTTCTCATGCCACGTGGTGAATGCACTCGGTGAAGTGCTCGTGACGCGCCGCGCGCTCACCAAGCAAGCGTGGCCCGGCGTGTGGACCAACTCGTTCTGCGGCCATCCGAAGCCCGCCGAGTCGCTGGTGGCCGCCGTGCGACGGCGGTCGGAGTTCGAACTCGGCATCGAGTTGAACGACATCGAGCTGGCTCTCCCGCTCTTCCGCTACCGCGCGATCGACGCGAACGGAACGGTCGAGAACGAGGTGTGCCCGGTCTACCTGGCAACGACGTTCGACGAGCCTGACCCGAATCCCCGCGAGGTGGCGGAGCACGCGTGGGTGACACCCGAAGACCTCCGTCGGTCCGTCGGTGCCGCTCCCTGGGCGTTCAGCCCGTGGCTCGTGCTGCAGGTGCGCGAACTGGAGCTGTTCCATGACTGACGTCCTCGCTTCCACGATCGATGTCGGCCTGCGCGCGCTGTTCGCCGACGCCCAGGAACATGCCGGCCGGTTCGGCGAGCACTACGCCGCACTGTGGGAATCGCTCGAACAGCAGCTCGCCGGCGGTAAGCGCATCCGTCCTCAGCTCGTGGACTGCGCCTATTCGGGACTCGGCGGAACCGACCACGCACTCGCCACGCGCGTCGCGATTGCATTCGAACTGCTCCACACCGCGTTCATCATCCACGACGACGTCATCGACGGCGACACCGTGCGCCGGGGTGCGCCCACCATCGCGGCCCGCTTCGCGGAACGCGGGCGCGCCCGCGGCGTCGACCACCGCCGACAGGCCGGATGGGGCGAGGCGGCGGCGGTGCTCGCGGGAGACCTGGCGCTCAGCCTCGCTCATCGCGAGATCGCCACCATCCCTGTGCCGGATGCACAACGCGCCGCACTCCTCGACATCCTCGATCGTGCCGTGTTCGTGTCCGCCGCGGGTGAGCTCGCCGATGTCGTGTACGCGGGCTCGCGCGCACCGCAGACCGTCGAGTCCGTGCTGTCGATGCTCGAGCAGAAGACCGCCGTGTACTCGTTCGAGTGCCCCCTCACCGCAGGAGCGGTCCTGGCGGGCGCGGACCCCGATTCGGTGCAGGCACTCGCGCGGTACGGCCGACTGGTCGGCGTCGCCTTCCAGATCACCGACGACATTCTCGGCGTATTCGGTGATCCGGCCATAACGGGCAAGTCCACGACATCCGACCTGCGCTCCGGCAAGCAGACCGTGCTCACCGCGCACGCCGCGACGACCGACGCATGGCCTGTCTTCTCGCCACGACTCGGCAACCCCGACCTCGATGACGACGGCGCAGCAGTGCTGCGCGCCGCACTTCTCGACTGTGGCGCCCTCGACGAGGCACGACGACTGGCCGACGAGCACGTGGCGCTCGCTCGATTCGAACTCGACGCGGCCGAGCTCCCGAGCACGTTGAAATCCGAGCTCGCCGACCTTGCCCAGCAGGCGGCGGACCGAGCGCGATGAACGAGCACGCGACCCTGCTCAGCCGCTACGATTCCGCGGCCGAGGCGAGCGCCGGCGTCGTGATCGGGCGGTATTCGACTTCGTTCGGGGCTGCGGCACGCCTGCTCGCACCGGCCTCGCGGCGAAGCATCCGCTCGATCTACGCGCTCGTACGCATCGCCGACGAGATCGTCGATGGCACAGCACGCGAGGCCGGCCTCGATGACGACGAGTTGCTCGGCCTGCTCGACGGCCTCGAGGCCGAGACCGAGGTGGCACTCGACCGCGGCTACTCGACGAACCTCATCGTGCACGCGTTCGCGCACACCGCACGCGAATCCGGCATAGACACCCGGCTCACGCGCCCGTTCTTCGCGTCGATGCGGCGCGACCTCGACCCCACGCCGATCGCCGCAGATGAGGTGGGGCCCTACATCCACGGATCCGCCGAGGTGGTCGGGCTGATGTGCCTCGCCGTCTTCCTCATCGGTGAACCGGCGGATGCCGCGAGTCGGGCGCGTCTCGAAGAGGGCGCCGTGCATCTCGGCGCCGCGTTCCAGAAGATCAACTTCCTCCGTGACTTCGCCACCGACTGGCACGAACTCGGCCGCAACTACTTCCCATGGGTGGATCCCGACGCGTTCAGCGAGCACGACAAGGCGCGCATCCTCGACGACATCGAACGCGATCTCGAGATCGCCGGCCGCAGCATCCGCGAACTTCCGAAGCGCGTGCGAGCCGCGGTCGCGGCGGCGCACGGGCTGTTCTTCCAGCTCGCACGCCGTTGCCGCAGCACCCCGGCCGAGCGTCTCATGGCCACGCGCATCCGGGTACCAGACGGCGAGAAGCTCGCCATCGCGATGCGATCGGCCATCACCTCAGGCGGGGTGCGCCGATGACCAGTACCGACCAGACCGTCGTGATCGGCGGTGGCATCGCGGGTCTTGCCACTGCGGCACTCCTGGCGCGAGATGGCCATCGGGTGACGCTGCTCGAGGCGCGGAGCGAGCTCGGCGGGCGGGCCGGATCGTGGGAGCGGGGCGGGTTTCGCTTCGATACGGGCCCGTCGTGGTATCTCATGCCCGAGGTGTTCGACCACTTCTTCCGACTGTTCGGCACCAGCGCCGAGGAGCAACTCGACCTCGTGCCGCTCGATCCTGGATACCGGGTCTACGCCGACGGCTACGCGGCGCCGCTCGACATCCGCGCGACCCGCGCCGACAACGTCGCGCTCTTCGAGTCGGTCGAGCCGGGCGCCGGTGCCGCACTCGAGCGGTACCTCGACTCAGCGGCATCCACCTACGACATCGCCCGGCGACGGTTCCTCTACACGAACTTCGAGGACCCCCGCGCGGTCCTCGCTCCTGAGGTGCTCCGCGGGGCGGGCCGACTCGCGCGGCTGCTCGGCACGCCGCTCGACCGGTTCGCGGCTCGCTCGTTCACCGATCGCCGCCTTCGGCAGGTACTCGGCTACCCGGCGGTGTTCCTCGGATCCTCGCCCGATGCCGCTCCGGCGATGTACCACCTGATGAGCCACATGGACCTTGAGCTGGGAGTGCTCTATCCGCGCGGAGGGTTCACGACCCTCATCGAGCGGATCGCGGCGATCGCCGCTCGGGCCGGGGTCGAGTTCGTGACCGGCGCCCGGGTCGAGGCGATCGAGGTCACCGCGGGCGCATCACCGGTCGTGACCGGCGTGCGGTATCGCGAAGCCCACGGCGCGGTGCGGCGCGTGGCGGCGAACCGCGTCGTCTCGGCGGCCGACCTGCACCACACCGAGACCGAACTGCTCCCCGCTGCTGCCCAGACCTATCCCGAGTCGTGGTGGGAACGGCGCACCTCGGGTCCCGGCGCTGTGCTCGCCATGCTCGGCGTGCACGGGAAGATGCCCGAACTCGCCCATCACACCCTGTTCTTCACCGACGACTGGGCGAAGAACTTCGAGCAGATCTTCGGAGACGACCCGGTGATCCCAGATCCGGCGTCGTTCTACGTCTGCAGGCCGAGCGCGACCGATCCGACGGTTGCGCCGGCGGGTGACACGAACCTCTTCATTCTCATCCCGGTGCCGGCCGATACGTCGATCGGGCGGGGCGGCGAGAACGGCACCGGCGACCGCCTCGTCGAGGAGGCTGCAGACCGCGCGATCGCGCGCATCGCGGATGCCACGGGCACACCAGATCTCGCGCGACGCATCGTGGTGCGACGCACCGTCGGGCCCGCCGACTTCTCCGACGACCTCAACTCGTGGCGAGGAGGTGCGCTCGGGCCGGCACACACGCTGCGCCAGAGCGCATTCCTGCGCGGTGCCAACCGCTCGCGTCGCGTTCGCGGGTTGCTCTACGCGGGCGG
>DASSBT010000151.1:0-4843 GCA_035698465.1 Agromyces sp.
CTCGATGGCGGCCGCGACCTCTGGATCGCCGAGGGCCGACCGCTCACGACCGCCCCCGCCGACGTGACGCCCGTCGAGTATCCCGTCGTGGAGCGCGACGACTCGGTCATCCGCGCCTTCAAGGACGACGTACTCGCCCACTTCGGCAATCCGCTCATCGATGTCCGCTCGCCCGAGGAATACACCGGTGAGCGCACGAGCGCGCCCGCATACCCCGAAGAGGGTGCGCTCCGCGCCGGCCACATCCCCACCGCGGCATCCGTGCCGTGGGCGCGTGCCGCGGCATCCGACGGCACCTTCAAGAGCCGGGCCGAGCTCGACGCGATCTATCGGGACGAGGCGGGCCTGGCCGATGGCGACGACGTGATCGCGTACTGTCGCATCGGCGAGCGCTCGAGCCACACCTGGTTCGTGCTGGCACACCTGCTCGGCTTCGAGAAGGTACGCAATTACGACGGCTCCTGGACCGAGTGGGGCAGCGCCGTGCGCGTGCCGATCGTCACCGGCGCCGCCCCGGGCGAGCTGCCGACCCGCTGAGCATCTGGCCCGCGCTCGGCGAGGGCGCCCGTCATCGGTGGGACAATGGGATCGATGGATGCCACGACCCTGCCCGCTGCGCTCGCCGAGACGCGCGAAGATTTCCTCGCGCTCGACGTACCCGACCGCCTGCAGTTGCTGCTCGAGTTCTCGAACGACCTGCCCGACCTGCCTGAGCGGTACGCCGAGCATCCAGACCTGCTCGAGCGGGTGGTGGAGTGCCAGTCGCCCGTCTTCATCTTCGTCGAGGTCACGGATGGCGACGTGCACCTCTATGCGACGGCTCCGGCCGAATCCCCCACGACCCGGGGGTTCGCGTCGATCCTCGCGCAGGGACTCGACGGACTGACGGTCGACGAGGTCTTCGCGATCCCCGACGACTATCCGCAGTCGCTGGGCCTGGGCCAAGCGGTGTCGCCACTGCGGGTGCGCGGCATGACCGCGATGCTCGCCCGGGTGAAGCGGCAGCTCCGCGAGCGCATCGTCGCCTGATCGGCCGTCAGCCGGCGACCTCGACCTCGTCGCGGAGTCGTTCTGGTGCCTCGGCGCTGCGCTCGAGCCAGCCGCGCACGAGCCGTGTCCAGCGCTCGGGGTCGTGATTCCAGAGCTTCGTGTGCCTGGCGCCCTCGAACACCTCGAACTCGATGAGGTCGGGACGCGCGTGCGCGAGGCGTCGCGACCCGTCGATCGGCACGAAGCCGTCGTCGGTGCTGTGCATCAGGAGCATCGGCACGTCGAACTCATCGGCTCGCGCGACGGGGTCGAGTTCGGTGACGTCGATCGGTGCGGCGAGCCCGGTGATTCCGCCGCTCCACGGGCCGCCGATCAGTCGGGACACGACATCTCCGAGTCGGCGTGGCAACCTCAAGAGCTCACCCTGGAACCGCAGGATGTCGATCCAGTCGATGGCCGGTGAGTCGAGCACGACGCCCACGAGACGCTCCCGCACCTCGGCCGATCGGAGCACGGACTGCAGCGCGATGGCCCCGCCCATCGACCATCCCATCAACACGATCCGCTCGGCGCCGTGGTCGACTGCATAACGGGTCGCGGCGACCACGTCGGCCCACTCGGTGCCGCCGAGCCCGTATCTGCGATCTTCGCTCTCGGGCGCCTCGCCGTCGTTGCGGTAGGAGATGAGCAGCGTGTTCCAGCCGGCTTCATGGGCCGGCTCGACGGCGCGAAGGCCCTCCTGCCGTTTCGCCCCGCGGCCGTGCACCTGGATGATCCAGCGGTCGGACCCAACCTCGGCGGGTACGAACCAGGCGGGAGCCGGTCCGAGCGGGGTTTCCACGATGACGTTCTCGTACGCGTGTCCGAGCTCCCACGGTCCGAGGTGGTACCAGCCGTCCATGCGGCCCCGCGTCGCGCGATCGAACCGGCCGAAGTCCACGCTCTCGATGCGGCGGCGCACGACCTTCGGCCCGTCGGCGACCACGTCGCCGAGCCGGGCATGGCCTGACTCGTGCTCGAACCAGATGCCATAGCGACCGCGCATCCGCGATTCATCGGATGCCGCGAGCACGACCTCGCCCACGGCGAGATCGACCGCGGAGATCCGTATGTCCTCGTCGCGGCGTGCGGGCGGGGTCACGACCTGCCTGGCGAACTTCACCGCGATGATCGCGGTCGCGGCGCTGACGCCCGCTGCCAGCAGGCCGATCGCCGCTGCGGCGATCCCGAGGGTGTTGCGGCGTTGCGTTCGTCGGCCCATCCGTACCTCTCCCTGCGAAGCGATGCCGTGTACGACTCGGCGCGGCGTGCCGCCCGCGTCCGTCCCACCCGAGACTCTAGTCTGCACTCGTGCCCGATTCCGCGACGCATCAGCCACCCGAATTCGCGGCTGCACTCGAGGCGTTGCGTGCAGCCGCGCCGCGCGCCGAGCTGCGCATCTCCGAGATTCCGGCGCCCGGGTCGCTTGCTCCGTTCGCCGTGGCGCTCTCGGCCGACGTCGTTCCGAGCCGGCACGGTGATGATTCCGACCTCGGCACCGGCCGTTTCGTCCTGCTCTACGACCCTGCCGAACCCGAAGCCTGGGGCGGACGATTCCGGGTGGTCTGCTTCGCGCAGGCGCCCCTCGAGACCGATATCGGCCTCGACCCCTTCTTGGCGGATGTCGCGTGGTCGTGGCTCGTCGATGCGCTCGACGCGCGGGGCGCACGCTACATCGCGGCGTCGGGCACCGCGACCAAGATCCTCTCGACCGGATTCGGCGAGCTCGCCCGTCAGGGCGACGGAGCCCAGATCGAGGTGCGTGCTTCGTGGACTCCGCTCGACGCGGCAGTCGGTCCGCATGTGGAAGGCTGGGGCGAGTTGTTGTGCATGCTGGCAGGCCTGCCGCCCCGCTCAGAGGGGGTGTCCACCCTGCCCCGACGGAGGTTCGACCGTGGATGAGTTCCGGGTGATCGACACACCCGCCGACTTCGACGACTCCGTGCGCCGTCTCTCCGCGGGCGAGGGCCCCATCGCCGTCGATGCCGAACGTGCGAGCGGCTTCCGCTACTCGCAGCGCGCGTACCTCATCCAGCTGTACCGGCGCGGGTCGGGCACGTTCCTCTTCGACCCGCCGCAGATCCCCGACTTCTCCGCACTCCAGCAGGTCATCCATGCCGAGGAGTGGGTGCTGCATGCGGCCAGTCAAGACCTCGCGTGCCTGCGCGAGGTGGGCCTCGACCCAGAGCACATCTTCGACACCGAGCTCGCGGCACGCCTGCTCGGGATGCCGCGAGTGGGACTCGCCTCGGTCGTCGAGGAACTGCTCGACATCAGGCTCGCCAAGGAGCATTCGGCGTCCGATTGGTCGACGAGGCCACTGCCGCAGTCGTGGCTGCGATACGCGGCGCTCGACGTCGAACTCCTCGTCGACGTGCGAGACGCGCTCATCGAGCGCCTCTCAGACGACGGCAAGGCCGAGATCGCACACCAGGAGTTCGACGCGGTGCTCCATCGCGAGGCGAAGCCGCCGTCGGCGGAACCATGGCGACGACTCTCGGGCATCCACGGGGTGCGCGGGCAGCGGAATCTCGCGGTCGCTCGTGAGCTCTGGCTCGCTCGCGATGCGCGGGCGCGCGAACTCGATTCCGCACCTGGACGCATGGTGCCCGATGCGTCCATCCTCGTCGTCGCGAAGGCACTGCCGCAATCGCGGCGGGCACTCGCCGACCTCCGCGAGTTCACGGGGCGGGCGAGCCGCTCGGAACTCGAGCGATGGTGGACGGCCGTCGAGCGCGGCCTGACCACCGACGACCTGCCGGCGGTGCGGGTGCCGACCGATTCGCCGCCACCGCCGCGTGCATGGGCGATGCGCAATCCCGAGGCCGACGCGCGGCTGCGTCTCGCGAAGGCCGCGCTCGCCGAGGTCGCCGAGCACGTAGAGATGCCGGTCGAGAATCTGCTGACCCCCGATCATCTTCGTCGCCTCGCGTGGACGCCACCCCCGGTGCGCGATGCCGCCTCGATCGCTGCTGCGCTCACCGCGCTCGGCGCACGGCGCTGGCAGGTTGAGGCAACCGCACAGAGAATTGCAGATGCCTTTGTCGAGGCATCACAAACGGTTCAGGATGCCGCAACCGGGGCTTCGTAGGTTCCGTCAAGCGATTCAGCGGCCTCGGACCGAGTTCGTAGGATCGAGGCATCCTGACCGAAAATAGGGAGCTGCAGCGTGGCTGAACGAGCTGAAGTCGTGTTCGTCGATGGGGTGCGTACCCCGTTCGGACGAGCCGGTGAAAAGGGCATGTACTGGAACACCCGGGCCGACGACCTCGTCGTCAAGGCGATCGTCGGAGTGCTCGAGCGCAACCCGAACGTCCCGAAGGAACGCATCGACGACGTCGCCATCGCCGCCACCACCCAGACCGGCGATCAGGGGCTGACGATCGGCCGCACCGCTGCGATCCTCGCCGGCCTGCCGAAGACCGTGCCGGGCTTCGCCATCGACCGTATGTGCGCCGGCGCCATGACGTCCGCCGCGATGATGGCGGGCTCGATCGGCTACGGCATGTACGACCTCGCCATCGCCGGCGGCGTCGAGCACATGGGTCACCACCCGATGGGCTCCGGCGTCGACCCGAACCCGCGCTTCCTGAGCGAGAAGCTCGTCGGCGAAGACGCCCTCGTGATGGGTGCCACCGCCGAGCGCATCCACGACCGCTTCCCGCAGCTGACCAAGGAGCGAAGCGACCGGTACGCCCTCGCGAGCCAGCAGAAGACGGCCGCAGCCTACGAGGCCGGCAAGATCCAGCAGGACCTCGTGCCGGTCGCCATTCGCACCGAGGAGGGCTGGGGCCTCGCCACCCGCGACGAGGTC
>DASSBT010000152.1:0-8376 GCA_035698465.1 Agromyces sp.
AAGATGCAGCTCCGCGACATCCTGGGCGTGCTTCGCGACTCGTACTGCCGCACCATCGGCATCGAGTACATGCACATCCAAGACCCCGTGCAGCGCAAGTGGATCCAGAACGAGGTCGAGCGCAAGTACGAGAAGCCGACGCACGACGAGCAGATGCGCATCCTCGGCAAGCTCAACGAGGCCGAGGCGTTCGAGACCTTCCTGCAGACCAAGTACGTCGGCCAGAAGCGCTTCAGCCTCGAGGGCGGCGAGTCGGTCATCGCGCTGCTCGACGAGATCCTCCAGGGTGCCGCGAAGGAGGGCCTCGACGAGGTCGCCATCGGCATGGCGCACCGTGGCCGGCTCAACGTGCTCACCAACATCGCGGGCAAGACCTACGGCCAGGTGTTCCGCGAGTTCGAGGGCACCCAAGACCCGAAGGTCTTCTCGGGCTCGGGCGACGTGAAGTACCACCTCGGCACCGAGGGCACCTTCACCGCCGACGACGGCCGCCAGATCCCGGTGTCGCTGGCCGCGAACCCCTCGCACCTCGAGGCGGTCGACGGCGTGCTCGAGGGCATCGTGCGCGCCAAGCAGGATCGCAAGCCGATCGGCACGTTCAGCACCGTCCCGATCCTGATCCACGGCGACGCGGCGATGGCCGGCCAGGGGGTCGTGTTCGAGACGATGCAGATGTCGCAGCTGCGCGGCTACCGCACGGGCGGCACCATCCATATCGTCGTCAACAACCAGGTCGGCTTCACCACCGTGCCGGGCGACGCGCGTTCGTCGATCTACTCGACGGATGTCGCGAAGACGATCCAGGCTCCGATCTTCCACGTGAACGGCGACGACCCCGAGTCCGTCGTGCGGGTCGCCGAACTCGCGTTCCGCTACCGCCAGGAGTTCAAGCGCGACGTCGTCGTCGACCTCGTCTGCTACCGACGCCGCGGCCACAACGAGGGCGACGACCCCTCGATGACGCAGCCGCTCATGTACAACCTCATCGAGGCGAAGCGCTCGGTGCGAAAGCTCTACACCGAGGCGCTCGTCGGTCGCGGCGACATCACCGAAGAGGAGTACGAGGAGGCGCACCGCGACTTCCAAGACCGCCTCGAGCGCGCCTTCGCCGAGACGCACGCCGCTCAGACCGGCGCGATCCCGATCGTGGGTGCCACCCAGTCGAACCACGTCGAGGAGCCGGCAACGGGCGAGCTGGAGACCACAGGGGTCTCGACCGACGTCGTGCAGGCGATCGGCGACGCGTTCAACAACAAGCCCGCGGGCTTCACGGTGCACCCGAAGATCCAGCAGTTGCTCACCAAGCGCCACGACATGAGCCGCAACGGCAAGATCGACTGGGGCTTCGGCGAGCTGCTCGCGCTCGGGTCGCTCCTGCTCGAGGGCACGCCCGTGCGCATGGCCGGCCAGGACGCCCGCCGCGGCACGTTCGTGCAGCGACACGCCGTGCTCCATGACCGCGCCAACGGGCAGGAGTGGCTGCCGCTGCAGAATCTCTCCGACAACCAGGCTCGATTCTGGATCTACGACTCGCTGCTGAGCGAGTACGCCGCCATGGGCTTCGAGTACGGCTACTCGGTCGAGCGGGCCGACGCCCTCGTGCTCTGGGAGGCGCAGTTCGGCGACTTCGCGAACGGCGCGCAGACCATCATCGACGAGTTCGTGTCGTCGGCCGAGCAGAAGTGGGGCCAGCGCTCGAGCGTCGTGCTGCTGCTTCCCCACGGCTACGAGGGCCAGGGACCCGACCACTCGAGTGCCCGCATCGAGCGCTACCTGCAGATGTGCGCCGAGAACAACATGACCGTCGCCCGTCCGTCGACGCCGGCCTCGTACTTCCACCTGCTCCGCCGCCAGGCGTACGCTCGTCCGCGCCGCCCGCTCGTCGTGTTCACCCCGAAGGCGATGCTTCGCCTGCGTGGCGCAACGAGCGAGGTCGCCGACTTCACGAGCGGCCGCTTCGAGCCCGTGATCGACGACGCCCGCATCACCGACACGTCAGCGGTCAAGCGCGTGGTCTTCCTCTCGGGCAAGTTCTACTACGACCTCGTCGCCGAACTCGAGAAGAACCCGAACCCCGAGATCGCGATCGTGCGCATCGAGCAGCTCTACCCGCTGCCCGCAACAGAGCTGAAGGCCGTCGCCGACAACTACCCCGATGCCGAACTCATGTGGGCGCAGGAGGAACCCGAGAACCAGGGCGCCTGGCCGTACTTCATCATCGAGACGAACAAGCTCGGCCCGCGCCCGGTCACGGTTGTCGCACGCACCGCGGCGGCTTCCTCGGCCACCGGCTCGGCGAAGCGCCACGCTGCAGAGCAGTCGGAACTGATCCGCCGGGCACTCACGCTGTAGCCGGGGTGCCGGTCGCTCGCTGAGCCCGTCGAAGCGACGAATCGAGGCGGTGGATGCCACGTGGCATCCACCGCCTTCGACGTCACGCTCCCCGGCGCGAGAGCTTCGACGGCCACCAGATCGCCGGACCGATGTCGTACGAGAGCGCCGGAACGAGCAGCGTTCGCACGAGGAACGTGTCGAGCAGCACCCCGAACGCGACGATGAACGCCAGCTGGGCGAGGAACAGGATCGGCAGCACCCCGAGCGCCGCGAATGTCGCCGCGAGTACGAGCCCCGCCGAGGTGATGACGCCGCCGGTGAGTCGAAGGCCGCGGATGATCCCCGGTCTCGTGCCGTACCCGATGGACTCCTCGCGCACGCGCGTCATCAGGAAGATGTTGTAGTCGACGCCGAGGGCGACGAGGAAGACGAAGCCGAACAACGGCACCGACGGGTCGGCGCCCGGGAATTGGAAGACGTACTCGAACATCAGGGCAGAGAGGCCGAGTGCTGCAGCGAACGAGAGCACGACGGTGCCGATGAGCAGTAACGGCGCAACGATCGAGCGGAGCAACAGCATCAGGATGAGCAGGATCGCGACGAGCACGAGCGGGATGATGAGCGTTCGATCGGCGATCGCGGCCTGTTGCGTGTCGTACGCCACCGCAGTCTCGCCACCGACGAGCACGTCGGTGCCCAGGTCGTCGAGCGACGCGCGGAGCTCGGCCACGACGGTCTCGGCCTCAACCGAGTCCGCTGGTTCGTCGAGCGTCGCCTGCAGCATGACCCGCCCGTCGATGACGGTGGGTTCCGCCGCGGGGGAACCGGGCGGGCCGAACGCCTGGACGCCGTCCTCCGTCACCGGAGCGGATCCCGCCTCGGTGTCCGCGATCACGGTGACCGAGTCGACCCCGTTCGTGTCGAGTGCGATGCCGGCCATGTCCTCGAGCGCCGACTCGGGTCCGATGATCAGCGCCGGTGCGCCCGATCCTGCCGGGAAGTGCTCGCCGAGCAACTCCTGGCCGTCGCGCGCCTCGGACTCGCCGAGCACGAACTCGCTCGAGGGCACGCCGTCGGCATTCAACTGCAGGAGCCCGAGCGACATCACCGCGAGCACGACCACCGACACGATCCACACGATGCGTGGGCGTCGGGAGATGAGGCGGCCGGTGGCGGCCCAGACGCCCTTCTCCTCGGCGCGGTGATGGCCGTCACCCGGTGCTGCGGCATCCGCAACCGACCCTTCGGCCGTGCGTGCATCGGCGTTGCCGACCGCGTGCTCAGGTGTATGCCGATGCTCGATACGACGCGGCCAGAACGCCGCCCGGCCCGCCCAGAAGAGGAGCGCCGGCAGCAGCGTGAGCGCGGCGAGGATGGCGAAGGCGATCCCGATCGCCGCGACCGGTCCGAGTGTCTGGTTCGACACGAGCTGGCTCGCGAGCAGGATGAGCAGGCCCACGATCACGGTGCCGCCGGATGCCACGATCGGCTCCCATGCACCGCGGAGCGCCGCCCACGTGGCATCCCACTTCCGCTCGTACTGCCCGAGCGTCTCGCGGTACCGGGCGATATAGAGCAGCGCGTAGTCGGTCGCCGCCCCGATGACGAGGATGAACAGGATGCCCTGGGTCTGACCTGAGAGCAGCAGCACCTCGGCCGCGGCGAGGTTGATGACGGTGAACACCGCCGCGCACAGCGCAGACATGCTCGTGAAGAGCACGATCAGGGGCAGCAGCGGCGAGCGGTAGACGATGACCAGGATGATGAAGACCGCGGCAAGCGCGACCGCGAGGAGGAGCCCGTCGATGCCGCTGAAGGCTCCGGCGAGGTCGGCGGTGAACCCGGCCGGCCCCGTCACCGCCACCTCGGCGCTCTCGATCGGGAACTCAGCGGCCACCGCGCGCAGTTCGGCCACGACGTCGGCCGGCGGTGCCGCACCCTCGGAGGCGTCGATCGGGACGAAGACCTGCACAGCGAGTCCGTCATCGGACGGCAGGGCAGGCGACACCTCGTCGGCGAGCACACCCGGCACGTCGAGCAGCTGGTCGCGGAGTTGCTCGACCTCGTCGAGCTGGGCCCCATCGAGCTCGCCGTCGCTCGCAACCACGACGGTCGCCGGGATCGCATCGGCCCCGCGAAACCCCGCCTGCAGCTCATTGACCTCTGTGGCCTCGGCCGACGACGGCAGGAACTGCGCCTGATCGTTGGTCGAGACATCGCTGATCCGCGCGAACGAGGCACCGCCCACGCCGAAGGCGGTGAACCAGGCGATGATCAGGACGGTGGGAATGAGGACGCGGAGCCAGACAGGCACCCGCTCGGGCCGCGGCGCATCGGTGGGATTCATCACCCTCGACGCTACTGTGCCGGGCGCGGGATCATGCACTCGCGGCGCCGGTCACCGTCGGGAGCCCCCTCGGGTCAGTCGACCAGGATTCCGTGGCCCGCCTGGTAGGCGCGGATGCGGGTGAGCACGATGGCGCGCAGTTCCTCTGGCGCACTCTCCTTGCAGGCGCGCTGCACGACCTCGGTGATGGCGAGGCCGACACGCAGTTCTGCCTGGCAGTCGGCGCAGTCTTCCACGTGTTCACGGATGTCGGCCGCGTCCTCGCGGCGGAGCTCGTGATGGAGGTATTCCTCGAGTTCGGCCCTGGCCTTCTCGCAGCCGCAGTCGGTCATTTTGCACTCCTCGGCATACTCTGCCTCGTGGTGGGTTGGCGCGCAGACTCGCCCGCTGCGAATCCCTGTGCGCGGGCGTAGGCGGCGAGGGACTCGCGCAGCAGCCGCCGGCCACGGTGCAGGCGGCTCATCACGGTCCCGATGGGGGTATTCATCATGTCGGCGATCTCCTGGTAGGAGAAGCCCTCGACGTCGGCGAAGTACACGGCGAGCCTGAAGTCCTCGGGCAGTGCCTGGAGGGCGTCCTTCACAGCGCTGTCGGGCAGGTGGTCGATCGCTTCGGCTTCGGCGGACCGGCTCGATCGCGCGGTCGTCGACTCTGCGCCGCCGAGCTGCCAGTCTTCGAGTTCGTCGATCGTGCCCTGGTAGGGCTCACGCTGCTTCTTGCGATACGTGTTGATGAAGGTGTTGGTGAGGATGCGGTAGAGCCACGCCTTCAGGTTCGTGCCCTGGGTGAACTGTGCGAAGGCGGCGAACGCCTTCACGAAGGTCTCCTGCACGAGATCCTGCGCATCGGACGGGTTCTTCGTCATGCGCAGCGCGGCGGCGTAGAGCTGGTCGATGAACGGCAGCGCCTGCTCTTCGAAGAGTTCACCGAGCGGCCGGGCGGTCTCAGCGGAATCGGGCTCGGTCGGCTGTGCATCGATCTCATCGGCAGTCATCACCGGCCATCCTAGATCGTCGGATGGGACGACTGCCGGGTGTTCAAGTACCGCAGGCGACACGCGCACCCTCTCCTTCCGCGTCTGCTGACGCTACTGTTGATAACCGATGCTGATTTCGAAGTATTCCGCGCCAGAATTCGATCCGTACGGCGATGCGAGGCAGACCGAGCCCGACGGTGGATGGCTGGCGCCTGCCGCCACTCATCCCCTCGAATCGGTGCTGGCGCTTCCGGGCTCGAAATCGTTGACGAACCGCGAACTCGTGCTCGCCGCGCTGGCCGACGGCCCGTCGACGCTGCGCGCCCCGCTCTGGTCCCGAGACAGCGAGCTCATGATCGATGGGCTCCGCGCCCTCGGCACCCGCTTCGAGCGGATGCCGGGCACCGGCGGATTCGGCGACGACCTGCGCGTCATCCCCACCGACGAACTGCTCGGCTCCACGACGATCGACTGCGGCCTCGCCGGCACGGTCATGCGCTTCCTCCCGCCGGTCGCCGCGCTCGCACTCGGACCCACCACCTTCGACGGCGATGAGGGCGCACGCCGGCGCCCGATGGGCGGTTCGATCCTCGGGCTCCGTGCGCTGGGCGTCGACATCAACGACGACCGGCGAGGCGCGCTGCCGTTCACCGTGCATGGCACCGGGCGGGTCGAGGGCGGCCCCCTCGAGCTGGATGCCTCGGCGACGAGCCAGTTCGTCTCGGGTCTCCTGCTCTCGGCGGCGCGCTTCGAGCACGGCATCGACCTGCGCCATACGGGTGACCGCCTGCCGAGCATCCCGCACATCGAGATGACGATCGCGACCCTGCGTGCACGCGGCGTCGAGGTGAACGTCCCGGAACCCGGTCGCTGGCAGGTCTCCCCCGGGCCCATCCGCGCACTCGACGTGCACCTCGAACCCGACCTCTCGAACGCGGCCCCGTTCCTCGTCGCCGCGCTGGTCGCCGGCGGGCAGGTCACGATCACCGGCTGGCCCGCCGAGACCACGCAGGTCGGTGCCCGGCTCGCAGAGCTCCTCCCCCGGTTCGGCGCCACGGTGCGCCTCGATGACGACCGGCTCACCGTGCGAGCTCCCGAGCCGACCGAGGGCGGCGGCCGCGGCATCCGCGGCGCTGAGCTCGATCTCTCGCAGGCCGGTGAACTCGTGCCCAACCTCGTGGCCCTCGCCGCGTTCGCCGACGAGCCGAGCACCTTCACGGGCATCGGGCACATCCGCCATCACGAGACCGACCGGCTCGCGGCGCTCGTGGCCGAGCTGAACGGCCTCGGCGGTCGCCTCACCGAGCTCGACGACGGGCTCCGCATCGAGCCGGCACCCCTGCACGCCGGCCCGTGGCGCGCGTACGCAGATCACCGCATGGCCACCACCGGCGCGATCGTCGGGCTCGCCGTGCCCGGCGTGGTCGTCGATGACATCGCCACGACGGGCAAGACGCTGCCGCAGTTCACGAGCCTCTGGGAGCAGATGCTCGCATGAGTTGGTGGGACACCGACGACGACGACGAGGATGAGCTCGACGAGTCCGATGTGCGGGTGCGTCCCAACCGCCGCGGCAGCAGACCCCGCACGAAGACCCGGCCCGAGCACGCCGATGCCGTCCCCGGCACGGTACTCGGCGTCGATCGCGGGCGCTACGCCGTGCTCGTCGACGAGGGCGGCGCCGACGAGCGCGAGATCACGGCGGCCCGCGCGAGCGAACTGCGGCGCAAGTCCGTCGTGACCGGCGATCACGTCGACCTCGTCGGCGACACCAGCGGTGAGCCGGGCACGCTCGCCCGTATCGTGCGCATCGGGGAGCGCAGCACGTTGCTCCGGCGCAGCGCCGACGACACCGACGAGGTCGAGCGTGTCATCGTCGCCAACGCCGACCAGATGATGATCGTCGTCGCCGCGGCCGATCCCGAGCCACGCATCCGTCTCGTCGATCGCTACCTCGTCGCCGCATTCGACGCCCGCATCCAGCCGCTCCTGTGCATCACCAAGACCGACCTCGCCGATCCGGCCGAGTTCCTCCAGAACTTCGCGGGCCTCGACCTGCCGGTGTACCGCTCACGCACCGACCGGATGCCGCTCGAAGAGATCACGCGCGGCCTCATCGGTCATCGTACGGTGTTCGTCGGCCATTCGGGTGTGGGCAAGTCGACCCTCGTGAACGCGCTGGTGCCCGGCGCCGATCGTGCGATCGGCCGCGTCAACGTGGTGACCGGCCGCGGGCGGCACACCTCGTCGTCGACCGTCTCGCTGCGGGTCGAGGGCGACGGCGGCACCGGATGGGTCATCGATACCCCTGGCGTGCGTTCCTTCGGGCTCGGCCACGTCGACCCGACGAACATCCTCGGCGCATTCACCGATCTCGCGCGCATCGCCGAGCGTTGTCCACGGGGATGCACGCACCTGCCCGACGCACCCGACTGCGCGCTGAACGAGGCCGTCGCCGACGGAGAGCTCGGCGGCACCGGTCGCGCCCGCCTCGACTCGCTGCAGCGCCTTCTCACCACGTTCGCGTGACACTCAGGCGACCTGCCTACGATTGACGGATGACCGATGCACGCCTCGCCCCCGGCGACCTCGCGCCCGACTTCACGCTCGATGACCAGGACGGCACGCCCGTCACGCTCTCCGCGCTCCGCGGATCACGCGTCGTGCTGTACTTCTACCCCGAGGCGATGACCCCGGGCTGCACGACCGAAGCCTGCGA
>DASSBT010000153.1:0-10379 GCA_035698465.1 Agromyces sp.
CGATGCGGATGTCGCGACGCTGCAGTCGATCTCGAGCGCCACGGGTGCGCATTATTACGACGCGACCGACCCGACCAAGGTGGGCGACGTGCTCGGCGACCTCGTGACGAGCTTCTGAGCTGACCACGACGGCGACGCGCCGCCCCCTCCGGGGCGGCGCGTCGTCTCCGGGTCGTTGCAGGCTACGGAAGCACCCGGATGGTCACCGTCGCAGTGGTGGTGTTGCCGCTGGGATCGGTCGCCGTGAAGGTCACGTCGTAGACGGCGCCCTGGCGCGCCCGCACCTCGACCCCATCACCGGACTCCCTGATCTCGGCCTTGTGCCCGGTCGCCACCATGCCGGTGATCTCGACGGTCACGTCGCCGCCCGAGTTGTCGCTCGCCACGATGTCGAACGTGATCGGCACCCACTGGTTGTTCGGCGGGAAGACCATCTTCTTCGACGCGGTCACGCTCAGTTCGGGCGCCGTGTTGTCGAGGTCGAGTCCGATCAGCACCGGGTCATGGTCGCTCGAACGGAATGCGTCGGGCGCGTAGAGCGCGTCCTGGGCGTCCTTCTTGAACGACATGTCGTAGTCGATGAGCGTCGGCTCGTCGGCGTTGATGTGCCACGCTGCGGCCCCGGTCACGTCGGCGAGCAGGTCGGTTCCGGCGAGCGCGTAGTCGAGGTATCCGAGCTGGCCGTCGAACACGTACGAGTACGCCTCTTCACCGTTGAACTGCTTCTCGAGGTCGGTGAACCCGGCCGCGGTGAGCACCTGGATCGGGTCCTCGTGGTCGTACGAGTTCAGGTCGCCGATGATCAGTTCGCGGCCCGCGCCCTCACCGGTCGGGTCGCCCGCGAGCCACTCGACCATCGCCTCGGCCGCATCCGTGCGCACGCCGTTGCAGTTGCCCTGGCCGTCGGGATCGGTGGGATCGCCGACATCGTCGCACGGGGAGCCCTTCGACTTCAGGTGGTTGACCGCCACGGTCACCTCACCGCCGGTGGTGAGGTCGGTAAACGTCTGCGCGAGCACCGGACGGTTCTTGTCGTCGTTGAACCGCACGTCGACCGAGGCATCGAGCACCGCGTAGGCGCCCACCGGCGCCACCTCGGCAGGCTTGTAGATCAGCGCGGTCGTGATCGCGTCGGTGCCGAGTACCCCCGTGTCGATGGCGGCGTACGTGCCTGCACCCATCTTCTCGTTGAGCGCCGCCACCAGCGTGTCCAAAGCGACCCCGCCATTGTTCTCGATCTCGATGAGCCCGAAGATGTCGGCGTCGAGCTGCGACATCGCGCTCACGATCTTCGACTCCTGACGATCGAACTCCTCGGGCGTGTTCGCGCCGCGTTGGTCGCCCGGCACGCCCGGCGCGTCGAGCGTCGTGAAGTAGTTCAGCACGTTGAAGCTCGCGACCGTGGTGCTTCCGCCGACCTCGGGCACGCCGGGTCGCAGGTTCGCGGGCGTGTAGTCGGCACCCTCGGTGGGCTGCACCGCCCAGGTGCTGAAGCGGTAGTCGAGCACGCCCGTGGCGTTCTGCACGACGTCACCGCTGCGGAACGTGTTGTCGAGGGTGAACACGTCGCCGTTCGGGTGGATCGCCGGGTCGGGGTTCTGCGCGCCACGGCCGTCGTCGATCACGATCGCGTTCATCGCGTTCGCCTCGGCGAGCGCGACCGCCTCGGGCGATCCGGCGTCGAACATCGCGGTCGGCTGGTTCAGTCGCTCGGTGCCGAGCGTGTACTGGCCGAACCGGGCGTACTCGAAGGTCTCACCGATCACGAGCGGCTGCGGCAAGGTGACCCGCATGCCCTCGAGGGGCTCGTAGGTCTCGGGACCCGTCGGCAGCGTGAACTCGACCGGCTCGGGCAGTGCCGCTTCGGTCGCGCAGATGGCGACGGCGTCGGCGGTGACCTCGGTCAGCCCGAAGTACTCGCTCACCGAACCGACGACGTGCACCACGTCGCCAATCTTCACGTCGAGCCCGCCCTCGTCGAAGACGAAGACGCCATCGGAGGTCGCGGCATCCGCGTCACCGGCATCCTGCAGGTAGTAGCCGTCGAACCCGTCCGCGTCCTGGAAGTCCCCGACGACGACGCCCTCGATCTCGACGACGGCGCCGGCCATCGGCGAGGCATCGCCCGAGCCCTGCACCGATCCGATGGTGACGACGGATGCCTCGCAGTCGGCGCCTGTGGGCGGCTCGACCACGATCGTGGTGGAGTTCGCGGCACCGGGCGTGTTCACAGCCTCGCCCTCGATGAGGGTGCCCTCGTTGCCGGGGATGCCGGCGAGGTTGAAGTCGTTGCGCACCCAGTCGTCGGTCGTGTCGGTGTCGGTACCGTCGGGGATGCGGGATGCCCCGCCTGGGGCGAAGTCGAGGCCGTCGTAGGCGACGCCGAGCGTCACGCCTCCGTACGTCACATCACCGGCGGTGCCGTCGTTCACGGCGACCGCGTCGACGATGACGACGCCCTCGGGCAGTTCGAGCACGCCGTCGTCGTTCGCGTCGAGGTCGTCGCCGAGCGCACCGGCGAATCCGGTGACGAGCAGGAGCGAGATCGTGCCGTTCTCGAGTGCGTTTGGGGCAAGGGATGCGAGCGCGCGGCCATCGGCGTCGGGTGCGCCGAACGTGATCACCTCGTCGACGACGCCGGGAGCGGTCGGAGTGGCGCTGCCGCTCGAGCTCGTGACGTCGCCCTCGATCTCGAGCACGGCGTAGGTGGAGAGGTCGGTGGAGGCTTCGCCCAGCAGCTCGACGTACTCGACATCGGTCCCCGCGGTGCTCGCCGAGAACTCGTTGATCACGGGCGTTGCGGGCTCCACGTCGCCGCAGTCGGCGGTGTGCGACCCGAGCCCGTCGAACGTGTCGTTCGCGAAGCCGACCCACTCGTCGGCGGGGACGAAGACGTTGCTCGGGTCGGTGTCGCCCACGCAAACCGATGCAGCACGACGCAACGTGTTGTTTGCGGTCGACGTGGGGGCTGTGCCCCACCCGGCGGTACCAGGGTCGTTTCCGACCTGCCCGAGCGAGTCGACGACGGCGCCATCGTTGGTCAGCACGACCGCGTCGTTGCCGCTCCAGAGGCCGGAGCCGGTGGTCTGGTCGGCGTATGCGGCGAGCAAGGTGTGGGCGAAGACGAACGTCTCACCCGACGCGACCGTGCCGGTGAGCGCAAGGTTCTGACCAGCGGATTGGCTGCCGTTCGAGTACACGCTCAGCGTGTACCCGGCGAGGTCGATCGCGGCATCCGTCGGGTTGTACAGCTCCACCGCCTTGTTCGTCGAACTCCCCTCGACGTACTCACTGATGATGAGCTCCGACGGTGGTTCAGCCGCATTGGCCGGCGCGGCATACATCCCGACGGCGAGCAGCGAAGCTGCCGCGACGGTGACGCTGATGTGACGAACGGAGCGATGCATCGGAACTCCCAGCCTCATGTGCGAAGGGGCGACATTGCCCCCCAAGACGAACGTCAGACTACGTGAGCCGGTCCGCCGGGCGGAAGGCCCAGAGCGAGAAGAGCAGGTGAACTCGCGCAGATGTGCACATGGCCCTACCGCCCACCAACATATGAGCAGGCCTCAGCGATCACGCCGAACGATCACGCCCGAGCGATCACGCCCCAGCGCCCCACCGCCCCAGCGCCCCACCGCCTCGACGACTCAGCGACGCTGCTGCTCCGAACCCGACAGCCGCTGCGCGATGTAGATCGGGATGATCGACACGAGCACCAGCACCACCGCGATGACCGACACGATCGGTGCCTGGTTCGGCCGGAACATGTTGTTCAGGATGAAGATCGGCAGCGTCGTCACCCCCGACCCCGCCGTGAACGTCGTCACGATGATCTCGTCGAAACTGAGCGCGAACGCGAGCAGGCCACCCGCGAGCAGCGCCGTCCGCAACTGCGGGAAGGTCACGAGCCGGAACGTCGTCCACACGCCGGCGCCCAGGTCGGCGGATGCCTCTTCGAGATTCGTGCCGAGGCGCCGCAGGCGCGCGATCACGTTGTTGAACACCGTGACGATGCAGAACGTCGCGTGTGCGATCACAACCGTCCAGATCGAGAGCGGGATGCCCATGATCGTGCGGAAGAAGTTGTTCAAGGCGATACCCGTGATGATGCCGGGCAGTGCGATCGGCAGGATGACCAGCAGGCTGATCGCGTCGCGGCCGAAGAACTCGAACCGCTGCAGGGCGAACGAGATGAGCGTGCCCAGCACGAGCGAGATGATCGTGGCGATGACCGCCACCTGCACGCTCGTGACCACCGCTTCGATGGCCCCCGCGCTCTGGAAAGCGCGCACCCACCAGTCGAGCGTGAACCCCGGCGGCGGCCAGGTCAGCGACGTCGAGGTCGAGAACGAGTTCACGAGCACCACGAACAGCGGCACGTACACGACCACGAGGATCAACGCGGTGACGACACCGAGCGTCGTGCGGGAGAGTCGAGACAGACGCATCGTGAGCTCCTACAGGTTGTTGAGCGCACCGGTGCGGCGCACGAGGAAGAGGTACCCGAAGATGATCACGATCGGGATGAGCGCGATCGCCGAGGCGAGCGGCAGGTTGTTCGCCGCACCGACGTTCGTGTACACGAGGTTTCCGAGCATCTGGCTCGCCCCGCCGACGATGTTCACCGTGATGTAGTCGCCGAGCGAGAGCGAGAAGCTGAAGATGGTTCCGGCGATGATCGCCGGCCACGCGAGCGGGAGCACCACCAGGCGCAGCGTCGACCAGGTCTTGCCACCGAGGTCTCCGGATGCCTCGAGCAACGAGTCGGGCACGCGCTCGAGTCCGGCGAAGATCGGGAGGATCACGTACGGAAGCCATAGGTACGAGAGCGTGATGATCGTCGCCGGTAGGCCGTACCCGGGTGACTGGCCGCCGAACGGAGCGACCAGCCACTCGAAGATGCCGTCCTGCGAGAGCACCGAGCGCCACGCGTACGCCTTGACCAGGTATGACGCCCAGAGCGGGGTAAGCACGGCGATGACGAGGATCCGCTGCATCCGGGGCGTGGCGACCTTCGCCATGTAGAACGCGATCGGAAGCGCAAGCGCCACGTCGATGATGGTGACGGCGAGTGCGACGCCGATGGTGCGCAGTGTCACCGTCTGGTACAGCGAACCCGTGACCACCTCGATGATGTTGGCCATCGTGAACTCGGTGGTGATCTCGCCCGTGAAGCTGTCGACCGACCAGAACGCCGTGATGAGCAGCAGCACGAGGGCGACGATGTAGACGATGCCGAGCCAGAACAGCGGTGCGCTGAGCAGGAGCGCGAGGCGGAGGCGAGGACGCGTGCTGAGGATGACGGAGGCCCGACGCGCCGGGGTCTGCCGCGGCCGGGGCACTGCCGGATGCGTGCTGGAGGGTGGCGCGGGCGGAGCGGTGGTGGTCACGGGATTGTCCTTTCGAGGGGGGATGCCGGTCGAGTAGCGGCGGAGCCGCTGGCGCTCGCCATTCGACCGGCGACCGGGGTCAGCCCTTGATCTCCTGCCAGGCCTGGGTCCAGGCGGAGTAGTCGACGCACTCGACATCGGTGCGGCCGTCGACGCATTCGGCGATCGGGGTGGTCCAGTACCAGATCTGCGACGCGTACTCCTCGTCACCGGCGTGGAATGCCTCGCAGGAGCCTTCCGAGCGGAACTCGCACGCCTCCTGGTTCGACGGCGCCTCACCGAAGTACTCGGTGGCTGCGGCGTTCGCCTCGGGGCTCGCGATGTGGTTCAGCCACGCGTAGGCGCAGTTCGGGCTCTTCGCGTCCGAGGCGATCATCCAGGTGTCCGACCATCCGGTCGCGCCCTCATCGGGAAGCGTGACCGCGGTCGTCGCGCCCTCCCCCTCGAGCACGTTCTGGATGACCTGCCAGGTGGTGCCGACGACCGAGTCGCCCGACTGGAACGCCTGGATCTCCTTCAGGTAGTCCGACCAGTACTCGCCGATCGAGGCACGCTGCTCCTTCAGCAGGTCGACGGCCGCCTGGAACTGGGTCTCGTCGAGCGCGTACGGGTTCTCGATGCCGAGTTCGGGCTGGTGGGCCATCAGGTACACCGCGGCATCCGCGATGTAGATCGGCGAGTCGTAGGCGGTCACCTTACCGGCGTTCTCGGAGGCCTTGTCGAAGACGACGTCCCATGAGGTCGGGGCATCGGTGAAGACCTCGGTGTTGTACATCAGCAGGTTGGCGCCGTAGCCGTGCGGCACGCCGTAGCTGACGCCGTCGACCGAGTTCCACGCCTTCTCCTTGAGGAAGTCGTAGATGCCCTCGTAGTTCGGGATGAGGTCGGTGTTCACGGGCGCCACGTCGCCGGCGGCGATGAGCCGCAGTGTGGCGTCACCGGATGCCGCGACCACGTCGTACTCGCCCGACTTCATGAGGTTGACGGCCTCGTCGGACGTGCCGTAGGTCTTGGACGTGACCTCGCAGCCGGTCTCGTCCTCGAACGAGCTGACCCAGTCGACGGCCGGGTCGTTCGACCCGTCTTCGACGTAGCCGGGCCATGCGAGCAGGGAGACCGTGCCCTCCATCTCGCCGAGCTCCTCAGCGGCCTCGCCGCCGCCCGACCCGCCCGATGACGTACCGCAGGCCGCGAGCAACGCGACCGACCCGATCGCGAGCGCGACGGTCGCGCCTCGTCGCACGTTCCGCATTCGCTTCATGATTCTTCTCCTCTTTCTTGGTGGTTGGACTTGCGGTGGTTGGACTTGCGGTGGTTGGACTTTCACCGGTCGAGTAGCGCCCGACGAAGGAGGCCGCGTATCGAGACCCGAGACCCCGGATGCCTCAGCCGGCCGTGCCGGGGATCATCGCGTTCATCGCGGCCGTCGGTGTCGGGTTCTGCGGGCCGACCGGTGCACCGTGGATGGCCACGACGTCGTCGTCGTGCCACGAAACGACGACCCGGTCGCCGTGCCGATCGCCATGCGCACGACCTCGCACGTTCTGTTCGAGCACGCTCACGCGCATTCCGGCGTCGAGATCGACGACAAGCCGCACGCCACTGCCGAGGAAGATCGCCTCGACGACGGTGCCGAGCGCGTTGTTCACGCCGGGGCCGTCTTCGGTCGCCGTTCCCACTCGCATCTTCTCGGGACGGAGCGAGTGGTGGCCCTCGCGCCCGAGCAGCACGAGCGAGTGCTCGTCGTCGAACAGGTTCGAGGTGCCGACGAAGTCGGCCACGAACCTCGAATGCGGCCGCTCGTAGAGTTCTGCGGGTGTGCCGAGCTGCTCGATGCGACCCGCGTTGAACACCGCGATGCGGTCGGAGAGGGTGAGCGCCTCCTCCTGGTCGTGCGTGACGAAGATGAAGGTGATGCCGAGGTCGCGCTGGATCTGCTTCAGCTCGACCTGCATCTGCTCGCGGAGCTTCAGGTCGAGGGCGCCGAGCGGCTCGTCGAGGAGCAGCACCTTTGGCTCGACCACCGTGGCCCGGGCGAGGGCCACCCGCTGGCGCTGGCCACCCGAGAGCTGCGACGGCTTGCGGGTCGCCAACTGCTCGAGCTGCACCGATTCGAGTGCTCGCATCGCGCGCTCGTTGCGCTCCTTCCGGCCGATGCCGCGCACCCGAAGCCCGTATGCGACGTTGTCGAGCACGCTCATGTGCGGGAACAGCGCGTAGTCCTGGAACACGGTGTTCACGTCGCGATCGAACGGCGCCCGCGTGGTGACATCTTCGCCGAACAGCTGGATCGTGCCGCCAGTGGGCTGTTCGAACCCGGCGATGAGCCGCAGCACGGTGGTCTTGCCCGATCCCGACGGCCCCAGCATCGAGAAGAACTCGCCGGCCGCGATCTCGAGGTCGACGTGGTCGACGGCGGTGACGGCACCGAACTCCTTGGTGAGTCCCGCCAGGCGGATGGCCGGCTGCGGCTCGGTCATGACATCTCCTTCGATGCTCGCCAAATCATATGGCTCCAGATGAAAGGTAATCATATGGCTCCAGATGTCAAAGTCAACCCATCGTGTTACGGTCGTCTCACCGATTTCGGTGGGAATGAGGGAGGGGCCGGATGCCGCAGGCGACGGGCCGCGCCGACGCCACTCGCGCGGTCGTGTTCTCACCCCTCGACGGCGCAGGGCGCGCCGAACTCGTCGAGCAGCGGCTGACCGATGCGATCGTGGCCGGCGTGCTGCGCGACGGCGAGCGGCTGCCGAGCGAATCCGAACTCGCCCGCAGCCTGGGCGTCGCCGTCGTGACCGCCCGTGAGGCGCTCGTCGCCCTGCGCGACAAGGGGCTGGTGCTCACCAGGCGCGGCCGTGACGGCGGCAGCTTCGTGACCCACGACCGCGACACGTCGATGCGCATGATCGACGAACGCCTGCGGGCCGTGAGCCGCATCGAGCTGCGCGACCTCTCGCTGCACTACTCCGCGATCGCGGGCATGGCCGCGGAGGTCGCCGCCGACCGGGCGAGCGACGACGACCTCGCGAGCCTCGTCGAGATCGACGCCCGCGCCGACCTCGCGACCCCGGGCGGCGCCCGCCGAGCCGTGGGTCGCTTCCAGCTCGAGATCGCCGCCGTGAGCCAGTCGCCGCGGCTCGTGCACGAGGAGCTCCGACTGCAGGCCGAAGCCGGCCCCTTGCTCTGGCTCGGACTGCGGGAGGAGGATTCACGTGACCGCAGCCACCGGGCTCGGCTCGACGTGATCCAGGCGATCCGCGACGTGCAACCCGAACACGCACGCCGTGCGACCACCGAGCACATCGCCTCGGCGGTCGAGTGGCTCATCGACGAGAAGGTGCGACTCGAGACCGCCCGACACCCAACGGAAGGAGGGAGGCCATGACCGTCACCGTCGACCTGGCCGCCGAGCACATCGCGCGGCGCATCGCCTCCACCATCGACCCCGTCTTCACGATGATCGACGGCTGGCGCGACGTGCTCGAAGCCGAGCTCGCGGGCCCGGTCGCGGGCGCCCTGTCCGGAAGCCCTGAGCCACGCGCCGCCTCGCTCGATCCCGTCGTCGCAGCGCTCGTGAGCGTTGAGCTCGAACGATCGGCCAGCCTCGTCAACGGCGCCGGCTTCGTCGCAGCGCCCGGCTTCCTCGCCGACGCCCCGTGGCACCTCGCGTGGTGGCTGAGCGGCTCGAACACGTTCGGGGTCGGGCCCGACGCGGCATCCACGCTGCGTCGTCTCGAAGCGGTGAGCGACCCCGATGCCGACCAGTTCCGCGACTACACGACGCTCGAGTGGTGGAGGGTGCCGGCGCGCACCGGCACCCGGCATCTCACCGGCCCGTACGTCGACTACCTCTGCACCGACGACTACACCGTGACGATCACGACCCCGGTGCGCGTCGACGGCGAGATGGTCGGGCTCGTCGGCACCGACATGTACGTCGCGCGCCTCGAGCAGGTGCTGCTGCCGGTGATCCGCGAGTCGGGGCATCCGTGCACCCTCGTGAACGCGTCGGGTCGCATCGTCGCCTCGACCGACGCGCGACGGGCGACCGGTGCGCTGCTGCGGCTCGAGGGCCTCGCCGATGCGCTCACGCCGCTGCGTGAGGAGGCGGATGCCGCGACGGTGACGGATGCCGCGGCCCTGCCGGGTGGCGCGACCCTCGTGCCCTGCGGCGACACGTCGCTCGCGCTCGTGCTCGAGGCCGCACCGGTCGAGTAGCGAGCGCCAGCGAGCGTATCGAGACCCTCAGCCGCGGCCCTCAGTCCACGTGCTCGGCGAGCGGACGCAGCACCTCGACATCCGCCCCCGCCGCGAGCAGACGTGACACCATGGCGCGGCGCGCGAGACGGTAGGGCTCGTTCGAGCCCGTCATGACCGATCGCGAGTTGGCGTAGTCGAGCAGGGCGGTGCACTCGAAGGCCAGCAGCGCCGGGTCGGCGTCGGCGGCGAGCTCGCCGAGCTCGACGGCGTAGCCGACCGAGACGCGCAGGTAGCCGTTCCAGCTCTCGATCGCCTCGGCGATCGCGTCGCGCACCGGCCCGGGCTTCGCGTCGAACTCCGACACGGCGGCGTTGAAGAAGCATCCGCCCGGGAACACGCGATCGCGGGAGTACGCGATCCAGGCATCGAGCAGGGCGACGATGCGACGGATGCCGCGGGGCTCGACCCGCGCCGGCTCGAGCACGGTCTCGCGGAACCGCTGCGCCGCCGCCTCGACCGTGGCCAGCTGCAGCCGCTCCTTGGTGCCGAACAGGGTGGCGACTCCGCTCTTGCTGACCTGCGCCGCCGTCGCGAGGCGACCGATCGACAGTCCGTCGAGTCCTTCGATCGAGGCGAGATCGACGGCGTTCGCGAGCACGAGGCGGCGCGAGGCATCCCCTCGAACCCGTCGTCCATCAATCTGCGTCATGGTCTTTATTTTACGCACGATCGTTCGTATAGTGACAGTACGACCGTTCGTATTGATTGAACGGATGCCGCGAG
>DASSBT010000154.1:0-3991 GCA_035698465.1 Agromyces sp.
CACCGACGATGCCGCCGACGAGGCTTCCGGCGAACGCGACGAGCGAGGCCGGGTCGAAATCGGCGACGAGGGCCGACACCCCGTCGGCACCGATGCCGATGGACGCGAACCACGCGGCGACGTCGGCAGCCCACGCGCCGATCTCGTCGGCGAACTCGGGGAGCAGCTCCGCGAACTGGCCGAATGCGACGAGCACGGCATACCCGAACGCGAGCAGCAGCAGCGTGACGGCGGTGATCACCGATCCGGTGGCGATGCCGCGTGGCACGCCCCGCCGCTCGAGCGCGACCCGCAGCGGATGCACGCAGATCGTGAGCACCAGGGCGAAGAACACGGGGGCGACGATCGCCGCGGCCGCGGCAATGCCGAACGCGGCGACGACCGCACCCCCGAGCCCGAGCATGATGAACGCATTGCGATGGTCCCCCGACCTCGCGGCGTCCGTCAGTGCTCGGTCATCCTCGGCCTCGGAGTGAACCACCCGCTTGTTCCACCACACGTGATCCTCCGATCCGAGGGCACCGCGTTAGGCGACGACCGGTCTCTCTGCCGGCGCGCCGAGCGCCTTCGCCTTCAGCACCTCGTACTCGGCCTGAGTGATCGCGCCGGAGTCGAGCAGCCGCTTGGCCGACTCGATCTCCCCGGCGGCCGAGTTCGCACCGGCCACCGATCGGATGTAGTCGGTCGTCTCCGCGTTCGCCTCGCGCGACCTCTGTGCACCACGCTCAGCCATGCTGCGGCCGCGAGCGATCAGGTAGATGAATGCGCCCAGGAACGGAAGGACCACGAGGAAGATGACCCAGAGGGCCTTCGCCCATCCGTTGAGGGTGTGGTCTCTGAAGACATCGATGATCACCGTGATGAAGACCCAGATGCAGGTGATGAGGATGTAGAACCAGAAGAACCAGACGAAGAAATCCCAGACAGTCACGGCCGTCTCCATTCCGTTCGCGGATGTGCCGATCACGCCCGCTTCGGCACGAACGTATTGCGCTCCGATCAGGCACACATCACCCGGAACGGATGATGCTGCGTCGAAGCCGTTCGCAATGCGCTCCGAGTCCGCCGCAGAGCAGCCAAGAAGTTCTCAACCAACGGGTTCGCGCGTCATCACCGAGCGGGTTCGCGCGTTCTCAACGAACGGGAGAGCGATCGTCTGGTCGACGTCGCGCTCCACTCGATCGGCGTGCAGCGGCCGCCTTCCATCCGAAGTCCACGATGATCGACAGCGCGATGATCGCGACGAGGGCGAACGCAGTCGCCGGCTCGTCGACGAGCGTGGTGGTGCAGAACACGACGAACGTGCCGAGCGTCGCGATAAGTGCGATCACGAGCACCACGATGCTGGCGCCGGTGGTGCGGAACAGGCGGAAGTGGGCGACCGTGACCGCTGAGAAGACGAGGAGCGCCACGGCACTGCCGATGGAGGCGATCTTGTTCAGGTCGAAGCCGACCACGAGCACGATTGCGAGACCCGCCATGACGAGGAGGCCGACGGGGAACCGCCCGAGCGAGCGGCCGAAGACGGACGGGAACTGCCCGACCGACGCGAGATGCGCCGTCATCCCGATCGACGGGTAGAGTCCGGCGTTGACCGCGCCGGTCGTCGAGAACAGGGCAGTGACGACCATCAACACGTACCCCGCCTGGCCCAGAGTGGGCTTGGCGGCCTCCGCGAGGGCGGTGGTGCCGTACTCGACCACCTGGTCCGCGGTGAGGGTGCCGAACACGCCGAGCGACACCGCGACGTAGATGGTCGTCGCGATGCCGAGGGCGAGATAGATCGCTCTCGGCAGTTGACGCGCGGGGTTGGGAAGGTCCTTGGCCGTGAACGTGATGACGCCGAAGCCGAGGAAGGCGAAGAACGTGAGTGCCACGCTCGCGATGATCTCCTGAACCCCCGGATATCCGGCGGGTGAAAGGAGGGCGGGGTTCCAGTTGGCAATCGTCACGGCGGCGAACACGATGAGAATGGCCAGCACCACGACCACGATGACCGACTGCACGCGGGCGACGGCGGAGGAGCCGACCGCATTGAGCGCCGACATCACGAGGATCAGGGCGATGGCGAGCACTTTCGCCCAGAATGGGTCATCGCCGGCTACGACGGCACTGGCGTAGCCGCCGAACGCCGAGGCGATCATCGCCACGACGATCGAGCCTGCCGTGAAGAACAGCCACGAGCCGATTCCGGTGAGGTGGCCCTCTCCGAGGCCGCGGGACAGGTAGGTGAGGATGCCACCGCCGGAGGGGTACTTCGCTCCGAGCTTGGCGAAGGAGTAGCCCTGCAGCGCGGCGATCGCTCCTGCGATCAGGAAGGACACCCACACCGCGGATCCCGCCACGGCGCCGGCCGCACCGAGGAGGGCGAAGATGCCGGCGCCGACCATCGAGCCGACGCCGATGAACGTCGCCTGGATGACCGTCATCCGCTTCGTGCCCGTCGGAGCGGCCGTGGGCACCTCCGGCGTCTCCGATCGCTCGGTACTCATCGCCGACCGGCCTCGACGAGTTTGATGATGAACATCGTCTGCGCCGCGATCATGCGTTCGATCTCACCGGGGTCGACCGACTCGTCGGACGCATGGATGCGCGATTGCGCGGTGTCCTCAGCTCCCCACAGCACGATGGCCCCATCCGGCGCAACCTTCTGCAACGAGGCCACGAGCGGGATCGAGGCGCCACTGCCGATCGACTCGACGGGCGCTCCGTACGCCTCCTCGAGTGCGGCGGAGGCAGCGACGATCGCCGGATTCGACTCGTCGACCGCGAACGGTTGACCGACTTTCACCTTCACCACCTCGACCTCGCAGTTCCAAGGCCGTTGTGACCTGAGGTGCGACATGAGCGCCTCGAGTTGTGCGTCGCCATCGGCACCGGGAACGATGCGCATGGAGAGCTTGGCGGTCACCTCGGGCAGCAGCACGTTCGAGGCCTCCGCCGTATTCGGCAGATCCATGCCGAGCACGGTCACCGACGGCTTCATCCAGATCCGGTCGGAGAGCGATCCGGTGCCGAGGAATTCGACACCCGGCAGGATCGATGAACCGTCGCGATAGACCGCCTCGTCAAGGTCGGCCCCACTCCAGCTGCCGCTGTCCACCCCCGGGATCACGGTGTCGCCGTTCTCGTCGTGCAGGGAGTCGAGAATGCGGATCATCGCGGTCATCGCGTCGGGAGCGGCACCTCCGAACATGCCGGAGTGCACTGGGTTCGCAAGGGTGCGCACGGTGACCGTGCACGCGACGTCGCCACGCAGCGCAGTGGTCAGTCCTGGTCGGCCGACTCGCTGCGGGCCGATGTCGGCGATCACATACGCGTCGGCGGCGAACAGGTCGGGGTTCGCCTCGACGAAGGCTTCGAGGTGCGAGATCGTCTCCTCCTCGCCCTCGATGAGGATCTTCAGGTGGCAGGGCCGATCGGGGCCGAGGAGTTTCAGCGTGCCGTAGTGGATGACGAGACCGGACTTGTCGTCGGCCGCGCCGCGGCCGTAGATGCGACCGTCGCCCTTGGTCACGGGTTCGAACGGCTCGCTCGACCAGCCCTGGCTCTTCGGCGCCGGCTGTACGTCATAGTGGGCGTAGAGCAACACGGTCGGCGACCCGGCGGGGCCCGGCAGGTCGGCGTAGACGCAGGGGTAGCCGTCAGGTACATCGAGCAGCTTCACACCGGTCGCCCCGGCCGCCTCGAAGAGGTCGACGACCGCTGCACCCATGGCACGAACCGGTTCCGGATCGAAACCGGGGAAGGCCACGGAGGGAATCCGCACGAGCGCCTCGAGGCGCTCGATCACGTCGGGCATGAGCTGCGCAGCGGCGGCGGAGAGATCGTGGGACATTGGTTCCTCCTCAACAAGTGGCCCGGCCGGACGCGATCTCACCGACGGGCTTCGATCGCCTCAGCCGGTCAGGCGGGGACGACGAGCTGGATCAGCAGGCCGGCCAGGACGACGGCACCCCACGAGACGAGCATCGGGATGGTGAACGAATGC
>DASSBT010000155.1:0-9047 GCA_035698465.1 Agromyces sp.
GAGCATGATCGTCACGATCACCTCATGCGCGCCGGTGCGGGCCTTGAGCACGCCGGCGATGCCCGCCCAGATCGCGCCGCCGACGAGCCCGCCGATGAGGGCGATCAGCATGTGGATGACCGGAGGCAGGTCGAACCCGAAGCCGATCCAGCCGGCGACGGATGCCGCGATGAGCATCTGACCGCGGCCACCGATGTTGAACATGCCCACGCGGAATGCGAGGGCGACGCCGAGGCCACCGGCGATCAGGGGCGTTGCGAACAGAAGGGTCTGCGTGAGCGGCCTGATGCCCGAGAGGAAGTCGTCGCGCCGGAAGTTGTAGATCGACCCCTGGAAGAGCGCGGAGTAGGCGCCGGCCACCGAATCCCAGATGGCGTAGAGGGTGTCACCCGGGCGGGCGAAGAAATAGCCGATCGACTCCTGCACGCGCTCGTCGGTGAACGCGATCATGACCGCGCCGACGATGAGGGCGAGCAGCACCGAGAGCACCGAGATGAGCGCATTGCCCGTGGTGATCTGGGTCAGCATTCTGTGCCACTTCGATGGCGGCGGGGCGTTGCCGCCCTCCCCCGCTGCGGTCGCATCGGGGCCCGCGCCGGTCTTCACCGCGTCGTCGGCGGCGGTGCCGCCCTCGGGCGAGGCGGCCGCGGGCTCCTCGATGGCGACGTCGGCGTCGAGCTCACCCGCACCGGGCGTGTCGCCGTTGGGCTTCTGCGGGTCGCTCATGCGGCGGCTCCTTCGGGGGCAGGTTCTCCGGCCATCATGAGGCCGAGCACGTCGCGCGGCGTATCGCCGGGCACGATGCCGACGATGCGTCCGCGGTACATCACCATGATCCGGTCGGCGAGCGCCTCGACCTCGTCGAGCTCGGTGGAGACCACGACCACCGGAACACCGGCGTCGCGAGCGGCGACGATGCGCTTGTGGATGAACTCGATCGAACCGACGTCGACGCCGCGCGTGGGCTGCGCCGCGACCAGGAGCCGAAGTTCGCGACTGAGCTCGCGGGCGAGCACGACCTTCTGCTGGTTTCCTCCCGAGAGTTGCCGCACGAGCTCGTCGGCGCCCTGGGCGCGGATGTCGAACTCGTCGATCTTGTCTCGAGCGAACTCTGCCAGCACTCCGCGTTGCAGGTTGCCCATCTTCACGAAGGGCGGGCTCTCGCTGCGATCGAGCATGAGGTTCTCGGCAATGGTGAAGTCGCCCACCAGGCCGTCTTCGTTGCGGTCTTCTGGCACGAACCCGACGCCCGACTCGAGGATCTTGCGCACCCCGGCGCCGGTCAGCTCGATGCCGTCGAGCATGATCGACCCGTGCACGCGCTCCTGCAGGCCCAGCAGGGCCTCGGTGAGCTCGGTCTGCCCGTTGCCCTGCACTCCGGCCACGGCGAGGATCTCGCCGCGCCGCACCTCGAAGCTCACATCGTCGACGACGTGGTGGCCGATGTGATCGACCACGGTGAGCCCCTCGACGGCGAGCGCGACGTCGCCGAGCTTCGGCTCGTCTTTCTGCACCGTCAGCTCGACGGCGCGGCCGACCATGAGTGAGGCGAGCTCGGCATTGGTGGCGGTCGGGGCTGCCTCGCCGACGACCTTGCCGAGCCGGATGACGGTGATGCGATCGGCGACCTCGCGCACCTCGCGCAGCTTGTGGGTGATGAACACGATCGACGTGCCCGACTCCTTGAGCTGGCGCATGATGTTCATCAGCTCGTCGGTCTCGCGCGGGGTGAGCACCGCGGTGGGCTCGTCGAAGATGAGCACCCGGGCGTCGCGCGAGAGCGCCTTGATGATCTCGACCCGCTGCTGCACCCCGACCGGAAGGTCTTCGATGAGCGCGTCGGGATCGACATGGAATCCGAATCGCTCCGAGATCTCGCGCACCTTCTCGCGCGCCTCGGCGAGGTCGAGCAGTCCGCCGAACTTCGTGTTCTCGTGGCCGAGCATGACGTTCTCGGCGACCGTGAACACCGGGATGAGCATGAAGTGCTGGTGCACCATGCCGATGCCGGCAGCCATGGCATCGCCGGGGCCGGAGAAGTGCTGCACCTCGCCGTCGAGGAGCACCTCGCCCTCATCTGCCTGGTAGAGGCCGTAGAGCACATTCATCAGCGTCGACTTGCCCGCTCCGTTCTCACCGAGGAGGGCGTGGATCTCGCCGGCCTCAACAGTGAGATCGATGTGGTCGTTGGCGACCAGGCTGCCGAATCGCTTCGTGATGCCGCGAAGTTCGAGCTTCATGTCCCCGATCCTAGTGAGCGTGCCGCATCCGTTGGCGATGCTGCACGAATGTTGAATTGGTCGGATGCCGCGCGCTCAGCCGTTGTCGCCGTGCGCGCCGTCGCGCATCCGTACACCCGATCGGGGAGGCCGGCGTGTGCCGACCTCCCCGATCCGTGCGTGTCGTTCCTACTGTTGCGCGAGGTTCCTACTACTGCGCGAGGTAGGACGTGACCTCGACGTCGCCCGCGATGATCGCGGCCTGCAGGTCGTCGAGCTCGCCCTGGAGCGTGTCGGAGACCTTCGACTCGAAGTCGTGGAACGGCGCGATGCCGACCCCGCCGTTCTCGAGCGTGCCGATGTAGGGCTCGGGGTCGAACTCACCGTTGCCGGCTGCGAGCACCGCCTCGTACGTGGCGACGTCGATCTGCTTGAGGATCGAGGTCAGCATGAGGTCGGCGACCGACGGGTCGGTCTCGGTGAAGTCGGCGTCGACGCCGATCATCGCGATCTCACGGCCTGCCTCGCGGATCGCCGCTGCAGCCGACTGGTAGATCGGACCGCCGACGGGCAGCAGCACGTCGACGTTCTGGTCGATGAGGCTCTGCGCCGTCTGGCGAGCGGCGTCGTTCGCCTCGAAGCCACCGGTGAAGAGGCCGTCGGTGCCGTCCCAGCCGAGGACCTGGACGGTCTTGCCCTTTTCCGCGACGTAGTGGTCGACGCCCTGCTTGAAGCCGTCCATGAAGATCGACACGGTCGGGAAGTTCATCCCGCCGAAGGTGCCGACGACGTTGGTGGTCGTGAAGTCGGCCGCCGCGTAGCCGGCCAGGAACGCCGCCTCTGCGGTGTTGAAGAGGATCGGCTTGATGTTCTCGGCGTCGGTGGTGCCGTCGAAGTCGTTGTCGGCGGCGTCGTCGACGATGACGTACTCGATGTCGGGGTTCGCCGTCGCGGACTCGACGGTGGCCGCAGAGAGCGCGAAGCCGACCGTGACGATCAGGTTGCAGCCCTGGTCGACGAGGCTCGTGAGGTTGGGAGCGTAGTCGGTCTCGGACTGCGACTCGACCGTGACCGGCTCGACGCCGAGTTCGTCGGACGCCTTGGTGAGGCCCTCGAACGCAAGCTGGTTGAAGGACTTGTCGTCGAAGCCGCCGGCGTCGGAGACCATGCAGGGAAGGAAGTCGAGCTCTTCTCCTCCTGCGTCGCCGCCGTCGGTCTCTTCGGGTGCAGCTGCGCAACCGGCGAGCAGCAGGGCTGCTGCACCGAACATGGCGAGGCCGCCGAGTGCGGCCTTCCTACTCGTGACCTTCACTGTGTCCTCCAAAGACTGCGCCCCAACCGTTGCGGGGCTCGTGGAGTCACGTTACCGAATGTTGCGCCGAGTGCTCATGTGGTGGGCACAGCCAGAGGGCAATGGTTATGAAGACGCGACATTCTGCTCATATGAGCAGGCGCTATGGCCCCCGAACGGGGTCTCGATACGCGATCCCGGTCCCTGAGCCCGTCGAAGGGCGCCCGGCCCTACTCGACCACCGGAGATCACGGGGCGGAGGGCGACTCCACCACGATGTCGCCGGCGATGATCGCCTGGCGGAGTCCCTCGATCTCACCGTCGAGTGCAGGTGACACGAGGGGCGCGAGGTCATGGTAGGGCGCGATCTCGACGCCGCTGTTCTCGAGCGTGCCGATGTAGGGCTCGCTCGTGAACGTGTCGTCGAGGACCTCGCCGACGATCTGCACCATCGCGTCTTGGGTGCGCTTGAGCACGCTGGTGAGGATGACCGGGCGGAACTCGGCCGAGAGCGTCTCGAAGCCGTCACTGTCGACCCAGATCACCGACACGCCGCCGCGTTCGACCGCCGCCGCCGCCGTGCCCTCGCCGACCTGACCCGCGACGGGGAGGATGACATCGGCGCCCTGATCGATGAACCCCTCGGTGAGCGCCTTGCCCTTGTTGATGTCCTCGAAGTCGCCGGTGAATGCGCCGTCCTGCGCGGCCTTGTCCCAACCGAGCACCCGCACGGCGGTGGCGTGCACCTCGTTGTACTTGGCCACGCCGTCGACGAAGCCGTCCATGAAGAGGGTCACGGGCGGTTGATTGCCGCCGCCGAAGGTGGCCACCACGCCGGTCTTCGAGACGCCGGCGGCGAGGTATCCGGCGAGGTACGAGGCCTGCGCGGTGTCGAAGACCACGGGCTTCACGTTCTCGGCATCGACCGTCTCGTCGACGATCGCGAAGCTGAGCTCGGGGTTCTGGGTCGCCTGTTCGAGCGTTGCGTCGGCGAGCTCGAACCCGACCGTCACGATGAGTTCGCAACCCGAGGCGACCGCCTGCTCGACGTTCGGCGCCAGGTCGGTCTCGCCGGTGGAGACGAGGGCTTCGGCATCGACGCCGAACTCGTCCTCGGCCTGCTGCAGCCCCTCCCAGCTGGACTGGTTGAACGAGCGGTCTTCGAGGCCGCCCGAGTTGGTGACCATCCGAACGCACGATTCACCGGCGGCGTCGCTCTCACCGCCCTCGGGCGCGGGCGCGCAAGCGATCAGAGTGACGGATGCCGCGACGAGCGCTGCTCCATAGCCGAACCATCGACGCACAGACATCCGCTGCCCCGTTCTCTCGCGTGCCCTCAAGGTGTGTACCAGCTCAGAGCACGTCGTTCGATCCGCCGAGCCTGAGGGCGTCGACGACCGCCTTGACCCGCTGGGCGTGCTCGCTCGTCGTGACGAGGAGCGCGTCGGGCGTGTCCACCACGACGATATCGTGCACGCCGATCAGGCTGATCACCCGTTTCGACCGGCTCACCACGATGCCGCTCGACGCGTCGGCCAGCACCCGGGCGTTCTCACCCAGGATTGCGAGCTCGCCCGAACGCCCCGCGGTGTTCAGCTTGGCGAGCGAGGCGAAGTCGCCCACGTCATCCCACTGGAAGTGGCCGCGGATCACGGCGAGGCGCCCGGCGGCTGCCGCCGGCTCGGCTACCGAGTAATCGATGGCGATCTTCTCGAGCTTCGGCCAGATCCGGTCGACGGCCGGGCCGCGCGTCTCGGGGTCGTCCCAGGCGGCTGCAAGCTCGAGCAGCCCGGCATGCAGAGCCGGCTTGGTGCGGGCGAGCTCGTCGAGCAGCGTCGACGCCTTCGCGATGAACATTCCCGCGTTCCAGAGGTGCACGCCGCCCGCGAGGTACCGCTTCGCGGTCTCGAGGTCGGGTTTCTCGACGAAGTTGGACACGGCCTCGACGCGGCCGGCCCCTGGAACCTCGATGGGGCCGCCGCACTCGATGTACCCGAAGCCCACGGCGGGCTCGGTCGGCGTGATGCCGATCGTGGCGATGTAGCCGTCGCGCGCGGCCGCCACCGCGTCGGCAACCGCTGCGCGGAACAGCGCCTCGCCCGAGATGACGTGGTCGGCCGCGAACGAGCCGATGACGACGCCCGGCTCCCTGCGCTCCAGGATCGCGGCGGCGAGGCCGATCGCCGCGGTCGAGTCGCGCGGCTCGCTCTCGAGCACGATGTTCTCATCGGCGAGCGCCGGAAGCTGCGTTTCGACCGCGGCGCGATGGGCGCGCCCCGTCACCACCATCACGCGCTGTTCACCCGAGAGCGGCGTCAGCCGATCCCACGTGTCCTTGAGCAGGGTCTGGCCGGAGCCGGTCAGGTCGTGCAGGAACTTCGGCGCGTCCGCGCGGGAAAGCGGCCACAGGCGCGAACCGACGCCGCCGGCGGGGATGACGCTGTAGAAGCCATCGATGGGAAGAGGAGCGTCGGACATGGGTTCGAGGATAGCGGCCACGCCCGTGCGGTCGCCGGTCGCGGCATCCCACCGCTTCGACGGGCTCAGCGAGCGGGGGTCTCTCGACGTCGAGAGAGTTAGGTCCGCCTAAGCGGCACCCCGTTCGACGCGGGACTACACTCGGGATCGGGCGGTGTGCCCGTCATGCGCCGTGTCCGGGCGCCTCACACAGCCAGGGAGGGTTGTTCATGCCAGAGACCTCGGCAGGAACCCTGACCGCACCCGACACGCCGGAGAGACAGAAGCCGGGCGGCACGCTGTATCGCGGCAACGCGGGCATGTGGTCGTGGGTGCTGCACCGCATCACCGGTGTCGCGATCTTCTTCTTCCTCCTCGTGCACATCCTCGACACCGCGCTCGTGCGGGTGAGCCCCGAGGCGTACAACGCCGTCATCGGCACGTACCAGACGCCGATCATGGGCCTCGGCGAGGTGGCCCTCGTCGGTGCGATCGTGTTCCACGCGTTCAACGGCCTGCGCATCATCCTCGTCGACTTCTGGACGTGGGCCACGCGCCACCAGAAGCTGTTGTTCTACATCGTCATCGCCCTCTGGGTGGTCACGATGCTCGCGTTCGTGCCGCGGCACCTCATGAACGTCTTCAGCCACTAGGGAGCGAGCACATGACGGTCATCGAATCTCCTCGCACCCCCGTGCGCGCTGCGCGCCGTGGTCCCAACCTCGAGAAGTGGGGCTGGATCTACATGCGCGCGTCGGGCGTCGTGCTCATCGTGCTCATCTTCGGTCACCTCTTCACGAACCTGATGGTCGGCGAGGGCGTGAAGGCCATCGACTTCGGCTTCGTGGGCGGCAAGTGGGCAGACCCGTTCTGGCAGTGGTGGGACGTGCTGATGCTCTGGCTCGCCCTGATCCACGGTGCGAACGGCATGCGCACGATCGTCAACGACTACACGAACCCCGGCACCGTCCAGAAGCTGCTGAAGGCAGGCCTCCTGGTCTCCGCCCTCGTGCTGATCGTGCTCGGCACCCTCGTGGTGTTCACGTTCGACCCGTGCCCCGCCGGTTCGCCCGCCGACCTGCTTCCCTCGTTCTGCCCCGCCGTCTAGGAGATCCGTGAATTCCGAGAGCGCCCACGTCGAGACGAAGACCGTCGACGGCGTGCACTACCACCAGTACGACATCGTGATCGTCGGCGCCGGCGGCGCCGGCATGCGAGCGGCGATCGAGGCCGGTCCGGGCGCGAAGACCGCCGTCATCTCGAAGCTCTACCCGACGCGTTCGCACACGGGTGCGGCGCAGGGCGGCATGGCGGCCGCCCTCGCCAACGTCGAGGAAGACAGCTGGGAGTGGCACACCTTCGACACCGTCAAGGGCGGCGACTACCTCGTCGACCAGGACGCCGCCGAGATCCTCGCGAAGGAGGCCATCGACGCGGTCATCGACCTCGAGAACATGGGGCTTCCGTTCAACCGCACCCCCGAGGGCAAGATCGACCAGCGCCGCTTCGGCGGCCACACGCGCGACCACGGCAAGGCGCCGGTTCGCCGGGCCTGCTACGCGGCCGACCGCACCGGCCACATGATCCTGCAGACCCTGTTCCAGAACTGCGTGAAGCTCGGCATCGAGTTCTACAACGAGTTCTACGTGCTCGACCTCGTGATGACCGAGGTCGACGGAGTGCCGCAGCCGTCGGGCATCGTCGCCTACGAGCTCGCGACCGGCGAGCTGCACGTCTTCCAGGCCAAGGCGATCATCTTCGCAACCGGTGGGTTCGGCAAGATCTTCAAGACCACCTCGAACGCCCACACCCTGACGGGCGACGGCGTCGGCATCATCTGGCGCAAGGGCCTGCCGCTCGAAGACATGGAGTTCTTCCAGTTCCACCCGACCGGTCTCGCCGGACTCGGCATCCTGCTCACCGAGGGCGCGCGCGGCGAGGGCGCGATCCTCCGCAACGCCGCCGGCGAGCGCTTCATGGAGCGCTACGCCCCCACCATCAAAGACCTGGCGCCGCGCGACATCGTCGCCCGGTGCATGGTGCAAGAGGTGGCAGAGGGCCGGGGCGCGGGCCCCCACAAGGACTACGTGCTGCTCGACTGCACCCACCTGGGTGCCGAGGTACTCGAGACCAAGCTGCCCGACATCACCGAGTTCGCGCGCACCTACCTCGGTGTCGACCCGGTGTTCGAGCCGGTGCCCGTCATGCCCACCGCGCACTACGCGATGGGCGGCATCCCGACCAACGTCGCCGCAGAGGTGCTGCGCGACAACGACACCGTCGTACCCGGGCTCTATGCGGCCGGCGAGTGCGCGTGCGTGTCGGTGCACGGCTCGAACCGCCTCGGCACCAACTCGCTCCTCGACATCAACGTCTTCGGCAAGCGTGCCGGCCGCAACGCCGTCGAGTACGTGAAGACGGCCGACTTCGTGCCGCTTCCCGACGACCCCGCCGCCGCGGTACGAGGCATGCTCGACCAGCTCCGCGACTCGAACGGCACTGAGCGCATCGCCGCCATCCGCAAAGAGCTGCAAGACGAGATGGACAAGAACGCGCAGGTGTTCCGCACCGACGAGTCGCTCGCCCATGTCACCGCGGTCATCGCCGGCCTGCGCGAGCGCTACCGCAACGTCGCCGTGCAAGACAAGGGCCGTCGCTTCAACACCGACCTGCTCGAGGCGGTCGAGCTCGGGTTCCTGCTCGACCTCGCCGAGGTCGTCGTCTTCTCGGCCCGCAACCGCGAAGAGAGCCGCGGTGGTCATATGCGCGACGACTTCCCGAACCGTGACGACGAGAAGTACATGCAGCACACGATGGCCTACCTCTCGGGCGACCCGCACTCGTCGCTGGCCGATGACCACATTCGACTCGACTGGAAACCCGTGGTCATCACCCGCTACCAGCCGATGGAAAGGAAGTACTGACGTGTCCACTGCCACGCTCGAGGCCCAGTCGACGGATGCCGCGGTCCGCTCGTTCACCGTCACCTTCCTGATCCGCCGCTTCGACCCCGACGTCGACACCGAGCCGCGCTGGCAGGACTTCGACGTCGAGATGTACCCGACCGATCGCGTGCTCGA
>DASSBT010000156.1:0-5890 GCA_035698465.1 Agromyces sp.
GGGTCGTTCTACGCACTCGTGGCGCTCGGGTACAGCATGGTCTACGGGATCATCAAGCTGCTGAACTTCGCGCACGGCGACATCTACATGCTCGGCGCCTTCGTCGGATTCTTCACCCTGTCGGCATTCGGCATCTCGAGCGAGACCTCGATCCCGCTGCTGCTGGTCATCCTGCTCCTCTCGATGGTGACGACCGGCCTGATCGGCGTCGGAATCGAGCGCATCGCCTACCGGCCGCTTCGCAACAGTCCGAGGCTGGCGGTGCTGATCACGGCGATCGGTGTCTCGTTCACGCTCGAGTACGGCGTGCGCCAGCTCTTCGGCCCGAATCCCGAGGCGTTCCCGATCCGCCTCGAGTCGAGCGGCTTCGACGCGCTCGGTGTACGGGTCACCGGTTCCCAGATCGTGCTGGTCGTCATCGCGGCCGTGCTCATGCTGGTGCTCGCCCACATCGTGGAGCGCACCCGGCAGGGGCGCGCGATGCGCGCGATCGCCCTCGACCCCCAGGCGGCGCAGCTGATGGGCGTGAACGTCAACCGCGTCATCGCGACCGTGTTCTTCATCGGCTCGGCGCTCGCCGGCGCCGCGGGCGTGATGGCAGGTGCGTACTACGGTTCGATCGACTTCCTGATGGGGTTCGTGATCGGACTGAAGGCGTTCACCGCCGCCGTCATCGGCGGCATCGGCAACCTCTACGGGGCGATGCTGGGCGGCCTGCTGCTCGGATTGCTCGAGTCCTTCGGCGCCGCCTGGTTCGGTGGCGAGTGGCGCGACGTCTTCTCGTTCGCATTCCTCATCCTGTTCCTGACGTTCAAACCGACCGGGCTGCTCGGCGCCCGCGTCGTCGAGAGGATGTGACATGGCTCGCAGGCTCGACCTCGCGCTGAAGCACGTGCCCCTGCGTGCTCCCGCACCCCTGTTCGACCGCGGACCCGCCCCGCACGGCGTGTTCAACTCCCAGTCGGGGTTCCTCCGGGCGCTCGGACTCGCCGCGGTGCTCTTCCTCGCGATGCTCCCCTTCATCGACGCATCCCGCTACACGATCTCCATCGCCACGAGTGCCCTCATCTACGTGATGCTCGCCATGGGCTTGAACGTGGTCGTCGGTTTCGCCGGGCTGCTCGACCTCGGCTACATCGCGTTCTTCGCGGTCGGCGCCTACGTCTCGGGCATCTTCACCACGGTGCTCGGCTGGCCGATGTGGGCTGCCGTGCCTGCGACGATCGTCGCCTGCATACTGGCGGGCATCATCATCGGCGCTCCCACCCTGAGGTTGCGCAGCGACTACCTGGCGATCGTCACACTCGGCTTCGGTGAGATCATCCGCATCACCGCGAACAACCTCACGGTCACCGGCGGACCCTCCGGCATTCACGGCATCCCGACCTGGGACTTCTTCGGATGGTCCTTCGACGACGGGCTGACCGTCTTCGGAGTGGAGTTCCCCGAGCGCGTCGTGTTCTACTACTTCGTCGCGATCATCGTGGTGCTCGTCGGCGTCATCGGCGCCGGCCGGCTCGGCAAGGGAAAGCTCGGCCGCGCATGGAAGGCCGTGCGTGATGACGAGGACGCGGCCGAGGCGATGGGCATCAACACCTACATCTCGAAGATCTCGGCCTACATCATCGGTGCGGTCTGGGCCGGGCTCGCGGGTCAGCTCATGGCGACGCACCTCTCGGCGATCAGTCCGAACAGCTTCCAGTTCCTGTACTCGGCGCTGATCCTGATGGCGGTCGTGCTCGGCGGCATGGGCTCCACGCCCGGCGTCATCATCGGCGCGCTCTTCGTGTCGCTCGCGCCCGAGCTGCTGCGCGACTTCGCGGAATGGCGCTTCCTCATCTTCGGCGTGCTGCTCGTGGTCGTCATGCTGTTCCGTCCCGCGGGTCTCTGGCCGGCCACCGCCGTGCTGCCGTGGCTCAAACGCGGCAGGCCCACGCCCCCGCCGTTCACCGAAGCCACGGCCGCCGTGCCCCCGAGCGTGTTCGAGTCGGTCGACGGCGTGCCCGGCGACGAGGCGCAGGAGGGAGATCAGCGATGAGCGCGTTGCTCGAGGTCACCGACCTCCGACTCCAGTTCGGTGGCGTGAAGGCCGTCGATGGACTCAGCTTCGAGGTGCACGAGGGCGAGATCCTCGCTGTGATCGGGCCGAACGGCGCCGGGAAGACGAGCGCGTTCAACTGCATCTCGGCGTTCTACCTGCCCACATCGGGTTCGGTCGTGTTCGACGGCAAGCGCATCGTGCGCAAGGCGCCGTCGATCTGGCATCGCCTGCGGCTGGTCAACCTGCTGCAGAGTTTCGGCTTCTACCGTGTGCTCCCCTCACGGGTGACGAAGTGGGGCATGGCGCGCACCTTCCAGAACCTGCGCCTGTTCCGCGAGTTGTCGGTGCTCGACAACGTCAAGACCGCCATGCACGCGAACCTGCGCGAGAACTTCTGGTCGACGCTGCTCCACACGCCGGGCTACCACCGTGCCGAGGAGGCGTGCGCCCGCGAGGCCCGCGGCTGGCTCGACTTCGTCGGCTTCGAAGGCGACGAGAACCTCTACGTCACGCACCTGCCATACGGCGAGCAGCGGCGCGTCGAGATCGCCAGGGCCCTCGCGACGAGCCCGAAGCTGCTGCTGCTCGATGAGCCCGCCGCTGGGCTCAACTTCAACGAGAAGCAGGCGTTGATGAGCCTGATCCGCAAGATCCGCACGCTGGGCGTCGCGGTCGTGCTCATCGAACACGACATGGGTCTCGTGATGAACCTCGCCGAGCGCATCGTCGTGCTCAACTACGGCAAGGAGATCGCCGACGGCACGCCCGAGCAGGTCAAGAACGACCCTGTGGTGATCGAGGCGTACCTCGGCGTGGAAGAGGATGACGAGCCGACGCCGGGCGCAGAACCGGTGCGGGATGGCGGGAACGAGGCACGGTCATGAGCAGACTCGAAGTGGATGCCGCTGACGTCTACTACGGCCGGGTGCACGCGCTTCGCGGGCTCACGTTCGAGGTCGGCGAGGGCGAGATCGTCTGCATGCTCGGAAACAACGGCGCAGGCAAGTCGACGACCATGAACATGCTCTCGGGCCTGGTGCGACCGCGATCGGGGACGGTGCGCTGGGGCGACATGGACCTCGCGACCGCGAAGCCGTGGACGGTCGTCTCGGAGGGCCTCATCCACGTGCCGGAGGGGCGCCGGATCTTCTCGACCATGACGGTGCACGAGAACCTGCTGCTCGGCGGCTACACCGTGCGCGACAAGCGCACGATCGGCGATCGGCTCGATCAGGTGTACGAGCTGATGCCGCGGCTGGCCGAACGACGCAAGCAGCAGGGCGGCACCCTGTCGGGCGGTGAGCAGCAGATGGTGGCCATCGGCCGCGCCATCCTCGGCGGGCCGCGGCTGCTGCTGCTGGATGAGCCCTCGATGGGCCTCGCCCCGCTCGTGGTGAAGCAGGTGATGGAGATCATCGCCGCGGTGAACGCACAGGGCACGACCGTGCTCCTCGTCGAGCAGAATGCTCGTGCAGCGCTGAAGATCGCGCACCGCGCGTATGTCATCGAGACTGGCACGGTGACGCTGTCGGGAACCGCGGCCGAGCTCGCCCGTGACCCCCGGGTCGTCGATGCGTATCTCGGCGCCTGACGCAGTCATCGCAGGTCGTGTCGCTCGCGTGTAATATGTGACATATTACTTAGTGAGGGAAGGAGTCGCATGCGTGTCGTCGTCGTTGGTGCCGGTGCCATCGGGGCCGCCTGCGCGCTCCTCCTCACCGAGGCCGGAGGCGAGGTGATCGTGCTCGACCGCCTCGGCGTGGCCGGTGAGACGTCGAGCCGCTGCGAGGGCAACATCCTCGTCTCCGACAAGGCGCCGGGCGCCGAGGCCGACCTCGCGATCGCCGCGAACCGTACGTGGCGCGAGCTGGCTGCGCGCCTCGACGCCGACCGTGCGCCGGGCCAGCCCGCCACCGAGTTCGAGGCGAAGGGCGGAGTGGTCGTCGCATTCGACGATGGCGCGCCTGCGCTCGAGCGGTTCGCCGAGTCGCAACGCGGCATCGGCATCCGGGCGACGAGCGTCGAGGCCGCTGCGCTGCGCGAGCTCGAGCCGCATCTCAGCGAGGCGGTGGCCCGCGGCATCCACTACCCCGACGACGCACAGGTGCAGCCGAGCCTGGCGACGCAGGCCATGATGGCGAGAGCCCAGCGGCTCGGCGCCCAGTTGCGACGCACCGAGGTCGTCGGGGCCCGTCATGCCCGAGGACGCATCACGGCGGTCGAAACCGTCGACGGCGTGATCGAGGCCGACGCCGTCGTCAACTGCGCGGGCCCGTGGGCCGGCACCGTCGCCGAGCTGCTCGGCGGCCGCCTCGACATCCGCCCGCGGCGCGGCATGATCCTCGTCACGACTCCGATGCCGCAGCGCATCTTCCACAAGGTGTACGACGCCGATTACGTCAGCGCGGTCGGGTCGTCGGATGCGGCGCTGCAGACCTCGACCGTCGTCGAATCCACGCCCGCAGGCAGCGTGCTGATCGGCTCGAGTCGCGAACGGGTCGGCTTCTCGACGGCGGGCACGCTGCCGCCGATCGTCGAGATCGCGGCAAAGGCGACGCGGCTCTTCCCATTCCTGGCCGAGACCATGCTGCTGCGCACCTACTTCGGCTACCGCCCCTACGCCCCCGATCACCTGCCCGCGATCGGCAACGACGCAGAGATCGACGGGCTCTTCCACGCCGCCGGGCACGAGGGGGCGGGCATCGGCCTCGCTCCGACCACGGGCGAGCTGATCGCGCACGCCGTGCTCGGCACGCCGACCTCGATCGACCCGACGCCGTTCCTGCCGACCCGCGCGAGCCTGGGGGATGCCGCGTGAACATCCACATCCGATTCGATGACGAGCAGCTGGCGGGCCGTGACGGCCAGACCATCGCGGGCGTGTTGCTCGGCGCAGGCCGGCGCACCTGGCGCACCGCGTCGGGTGACGAGCGCGGCGTCTTCTGCGGTATCGGCGTCTGCCACGACTGCCTCGTCACGGTCAACGGCATCGAGGGCGTTCGCGCGTGCCAGCGCGAGGCTCACGACGGCGACCTCGTCGAACGGGAGAGCCGATGAGCCGCCGCGTCGTGATCCTCGGGGCCGGCCCGGCGGGGCTTGCGGCAGCACAGGCTGCCGCGGCATCCGGAGCCGAGGTCGTGCTCCTCGACGAGGGCGACCGCGTGGGCGGCCAGTTCTGGCGTCACCACCCGACGATCACCGACCCGCGCATGCAGCACCAGTGGGCACGCTTCACCCGCCTCCGCGACGCGCTGCACCGCGTCACCGTACACACGCGAGCCTCGGTCTGGCACGTCGAGACCGACCCGGGCATTCGCGTGCACGCGCTCATCGGCCCGGCCGACGCGGCCGGGCGCGAGGCGATCACCGTCGACGCCGATGCGCTCGTGATCGCCACCGGCGCGCACGATCGCGCCCTCCCCGTACCCGGGTGGACCCTCCCCGGCGTCACGACGGCCGGTGCCGCCCAGGCAATCGCGAAGCGCGACGGCGTGACCCCTGGCCACCGCACGGTGGTCGCCGGCGCCGGACCATTCCTGCTGCCGGCCGCGACGAGCATCGCCCTCGCGGGCGGCTCGGTCGCCGAGGTCGTCGAGGCGACGGGCCCCACCGCGATCGCACGTGGCTGGGGCCGGGCGCCGTGGCAGCTCGCCGCCTCCGCGGGCAAGGTCGGCGAACTCGCGGGCTACGCGCGCACCCTCGTACGCCACCGCACGCCCTACCGGCTCGGCCAGGCCGTCACCCGGATCCACGGCACGCATGCCGTCGAGGCGGTGACCATTCAGCGCATCGACGCCGACTGGCGGCCCGTGGCCGGCACCGAGCGCACGGTCGAATGCGATTCGGTCG
>DASSBT010000157.1:0-8281 GCA_035698465.1 Agromyces sp.
GGCGGCCATAGCGCGAGGGAAACGCCCGGACACATTCCGAACCCGGAAGCTAAGACTCGCAGCGCCGATGGTACTGCAGGGGCGACCCTGTGGGAGAGTAGGACACCGCCGGACATTCATTGAGGAGTGGCCACCCGACGACGGGTGGCCATTTCTCGTTAACGGGCCGTTGCAACGCCGGCCGCAGTACGGTTGAGTCCGATGAGGGCTCCACACTCGACGGGACAATCGTGAGCGATTCCAAAGACGACGCCGACAAGCGGGATCGACCCAACAGGAACGATCGGGCAGGCGACCGGCCGCAACGGAGCGGTCGCGACGCATCGGCGGGCCGCAACGGAGATCGCTCGCAGAAGCGCCCGTACTCGGGTGGTGGTGAGAAGCGTCCCTATGGTGACCGCGATGCGAAGCGCCCGTACTCCGGTGGCGACAAGCGCCCCTACGGTGATCGCGATGCGAAGCGACCGCATGGTGACCGCGACGCGAAGCGCCCGTACTCTGGTGGCGGCGAGAAGCGACCGTATGGTGACCGCGACGCGAAGCGCCCGTACTCGGGTGGCGACAAGCGCCCCTACTCCGGTGGTGGCGAGAAGCGGCCGTATGGTGACCGTGATGCGAAGCGCCCCTACTCCGCTGGTGGCGAGAAGCGGCCGTATGGTGACCGTGATGCGAAGCGGCCGTATGGCAACCGTGATGCGAAGCGCCCACACTCGGGTGGTGGCGAGAAGCGCCCGTACAGCGACACGCGCCGCAGCGGGCACGGCGCGCGCCCCGATGAACGGGCAGCACAGCGCGAGGCTCCCCGCGAGACGTTCGGTGCGGCCAACCTCGCGGTGCGCCCGCGTCACGATGACCCTGAGATTCCCGAGCGCATCGAACCGCGCGACCTCGACAAGGGTGCCCGGGCCGAGCTCAAGACGCTGAGCAAGGACAACGCCGACGCCGTGGCCCGGCACCTCGTCGCGGCATCCGAGTTGCTCGAGGACGACCCCGAACTCGCTCACCGGCACGCGCAGTCTGCCGCCCGCCGTGCCGGCCGCGTTGCGGTCGTGCGGGAGACGCTCGCGATCACGGCCTACGCGACGGGCGACTTCGCCCTGGCGCTGCGTGAGCTGCGGACGTATCGCCGCATCTCGGGCAGCAACGATCAACTGCCGCTCATGGTCGACAGCGAACGCGGAGTCGGCCGCCCCGACCGTGCCCTCGAGGTGGGCCGGGCGGTCGACCGCGCCGAGCTGCCTGCCGCCGTGCAGGTCGGCCTCGCCATCGCGATGTCGGGCGCGCGGCTCGACCTGAACCAGCCTGAGCTCGCCCTCGCCGAGCTGGAGATCCCGCAGCTCGATCCCGATCGTGCGTTCTCCTACAGTCCCGCGCTGTTCTCTGCGTATGCCGAGGTGCTGGAAGGGCTCGGACGGACCGCGGATGCCGCGGTGTGGCGGTCTCGGGCGGAACGCGCCGAAGCGGCGCTGGGCGGACCCGCCGAGGCGGAACTCATCGAGATCTTCGAGATCGAGATCGAGGCGGACGAGAGCGACGCCGAGAGCGACGGCGCCGAGAGTGAGGTCGACGAGAGCCACGGCGACGAGATCGAGGCGGACGAGAGCGACGGCGCCGAGCATGAGGGCGCTGAAGACGCTCCTGACGCGACCGATGACCCCGGCGCTGTGCTCGAAGACGATGTCGCCGCTGTATTGGCGGAGGGGGAGCGCCTCCAGGCACACGGTGCCGCGGCATCCGACGACGAGACGAATGGGGGCACGCCCGGTGGGCCTGTTCCGCACGAGGACTGAGGGAGCGACCCCGCTCGACGGGGTCGATGCGGTATTCGCAGATCTCGACGGCGTCGTCTACGCGGGGCCCGCCTCCATTCCGCACGCCGTCGAGAGCCTCAACCGCACGAAGGCCCGTCATGCGGTCGGCTACATCACGAACAACGCGTCGCGGAGCGATGCATCCGTCGCCCGTCACCTCGCCGAGCTTGGGCTCGACGTCGCACCCGACGACGTCGTGACCTCGCCACAGGCGGCGATGCGGGTGCTCGAAGGGCTCGTCGAGCCCGGCGCGCTGGTCTTCGTCGTCGGCGGCGAAGGCATCGTGTCCGAGCTCGAGAAGCGCGGATACCGGGTGACTCGGGCGGCAGACGAGGGCCCGGCGGCCGTCGTGCAGGGATTCGCCCCTGAGATCGGCTGGCGTGAACTGGCCGAGGCATCGTTCGCCCTGAACGCGCACGGTGGACCGGATGCCGCGGGGCCGGGCATCCCATGGATCGCCACCAACATGGACTGGACCATTCCCGTCGCCCGTGGCATCGCGCCCGGGAACGGCACGCTCGTCTCCGCGGTGCACACCGCGGTCGGGCGCTTCCCGATCGTCGCGGGCAAGCCCGAGACGCCGATCTTCGAGGAGGCGAAGCGCCGGTTCGGCGCCGCTCGGCCGCTCGTCGTCGGCGATCGGCTCGATACCGACATCCTCGGTGCGAACCGGGCGGGAATGGCGAGCGCCGTCGTGCTCACCGGTGTCGATCGCGCGAAGCAGGTGCTGGCCGCCGATGCGAAGAGCCGGCCCGACTTCATCCTCGAAGACCTGCGCGGGCTCCACGAGCCGTATCCGCCCGTCGAGACGGTGCGTGGGGGAGTGACGCGCGTCGGCGCGGCTCGGGTGCGGATCGAGGGCAACCGCGTCGTCATCGTCGCCGATGGCGATGGGGGCATCGACCTGCTCCGCGCGGCGTGTGCGGCGATCTGGTCGTCGGGCATCGCGATTCACGCGCTCGACGTTCCAGCCCGGCTCTACTCGTGAACCGCAGGTCGCCTCGTCGGCACCGCTTCCGCTCGCGACCAGTTCGGCGGCACGGGGTAGCGTGGTCGGGTGAGCACTGACGAGACGCCCGACGCCGGCGAGTCGATCGAGCCGACGGATGCCGCTGCACCGCCCGAGCCCGATCGGGCCGGCTCCGAGGCGACGGCAACCACGCGCGCCGAGTTGCGCGACATCGAGTCGGCGCCGCTTGCCGAACGCGCCCTGCGGTATCAGGAGCTCGCCGACCGGTTGCGCAGCGAACTCGAGCACTCCGACCCCTCTCGCGGCTCGAGTTGACGGTGCCCGACCAGCGGCTCGACGCCGCCCTCGCCGCGCGCGGCCTCGCCCGTTCGCGCACGCACGCCGCGACGCTCATCGCCGCCGGCCTCGTCACGGTCGACGGGCGACCGTCGGTGAAGGCGGCGATGAAGGTGAGCGACGCGATGCAGCTCGCCGTTGCGGCATCCGACCACTATGTGAGCCGCGCCGCGCACAAGCTGATCGCCGCGCTCGACGGCTTCGGCGTCGACCCGGCCGATCGCGTCGTGCTCGACGCCGGCGCGTCGACGGGCGGGTTCAGCCAGGTGCTCCTCGAACGAGGCGCCCGAACCGTGCTCGCCATCGACGTCGGCCATGGTCAGCTCGCCCCCGAACTGGTCGGGGCTGCGGGGCTGGTGCTCGTCGAAGGCTGCAACGTGCGAAACCTCGATCGAGGCTCCCTCGCCGCGCTCACCGGCATCTCCGAGCCGCCCTCGCTCGTGACCGCAGACCTGTCGTTCATCTCGCTCACGCACGTGCTGCCTGCGCTGCGGGCGACCGCGACGGATGATGCCGACGTCGTGGTGCTCGTGAAACCGCAGTTCGAGGTCGGTCGCGGCGGCGTGCGGGAGGGCGTGGTGCGTGACCCGGCGTCACGCTCCGAGGCGGTGGCGAATGTGCTCTGGGCGGCGTTCGACCTCGGTCTCGGCACCGCCGGTGTCTTGTCCTCCCCAATCGTCGGCAGCCACGGCAACCACGAATACCTCGCGCACCTCAGCGCGTCGCACGGCGTGAATCCGACAGAATGGATGCGTCGGGTGGAGCAACTGGCAGGAGGCGCGAACGCGTGAACGACGCACGGCACTTCCTCGTGGTCTCCCACACCGGCCGTCAGTCCGCCCTCGAGGCAACTGGTGAGGTGTGCTCGCAGCTGCTGGCGGCCGGAGCGGTTCCCGTGATCGCCGCTGAGCATTGGGACGAGGTGCACGCGTTCGTACCCGAGCTCAGCGGGGTGGTGCGGCGGCTCGAAGAGGTTGAGCAGAGCGGGATCGAGCTCGTCATCGTGCTCGGTGGCGACGGCACGATCCTGCGGGCGGCCGAGCTCATGCGAGAGCACTCCGTGCCGCTGCTGGGTGTCAACCTGGGGCACGTCGGTTTCCTCGCCGAGAGTGAGCGTGATGACCTCGGGTACACGGTGGCTCGTGCGCTCGCCCGCGACTACAGCGTCGAAGAGCGCATGACCCTCTCGGTGCGGGCGAAGGTCGGCAGCGAGGTCGTGTACGAGAGCTGGGCGCTGAACGAGGCCACCGTCGAGAAGGCTGAGCGCGAACGCATGCTCGAGGTCGTGATCGAGGTCGATCGACGGCCGCTCTCGTCATTCGGCTGCGATGGCGTCGTGATGTCCACGCCGACGGGCTCGACCGCGTACTCGTTTTCGGCGGGCGGGCCCGTGGTGTGGCCGAGCCTCGAGGCACTGCTGCTGGTGCCGCTCAGCGCGCACGCGCTCTTCGCCCGTCCGCTCGTGGTCGGCGCGGAGTCGTCGCTGGCCATCGAGATCCTGCATCGCACCGAGACGGCTGCGGTCATCTGGTGCGACGGCCGTCGCACGTTCGACCTCCCGCCCGGTGCTCGGGTCGTCGTACGCAAGTCACCGGTGCCCGTACGCCTGGCGCGCCTGCATGAGGCTCCGTTCACGGATCGCCTGGTGAACAAGTTCCAGCTGCCCGTCACGGGTTGGCGAGGGCCCGTCGGCCGTGATGAGGCCGGCGATGATTGAGGAGCTCGGCATCCGCGACCTGGGCGTGATCGCCGAGGCCACCCTTCCGCTCGGCGCAGGGTTCACCGCGGTCACGGGTGAGACCGGTGCGGGCAAGACCATGGTCGTCACCGCGCTCGGGCTCCTGCTCGGTGCCCGCGCAGACGCCGGCGCGGTGCGTTCGGGTGCCAAGCAGGCGTGGGTCGAGGGCCGTTGGCTCGTTCCCGACGATGGCGCCATCGCCGAACGCGTCGTCGAGACCGGCGGCGACGTCGAGGCCGGCGAACTGCTGCTCGGCCGCTCGGTGTCAGCAGAGGGGCGCAGTCGTGCGGTCGTCGGCGGCCGCAGCGCGCCGGTCGGCGTGCTCGCAGAGCTCGGCGACGAACTCGTCGTCGTGCACGGACAGGCCGACCAGCAGCGACTCCGCTCGGCCGTCGCGCAGCGTGAGGCGCTCGACCGGTTCGCCGGCGCCGCTCTGCAGGCAGCCATGGCCGAGTATCGCGCCGCGTTCGGCGTGTGGCGCGCCGACTCCGTTGAACTCGATCGGCTCCGTGAGGCCCACGACGCCCGCTTCCGCGAGGCAGAGGAACTGCGCGAGGCGCTCGAAGCCGTCGAGGCGGCCGACCCTCAGCCGGGCGAAGACGTCGAGCTCGCCGAGCGCGCCGACCGGCTCTCGAACCTCGAAGACCTTCGTATCGCTGCCGCGCAGGCGCGTGTGCTGCTCTCGGCCGAAGACCTCACCGACGGCGCCCCCGACGCGATCGCCCTGGTCGACAGTGCGCGCCGTCACCTCGAACGTGTCATCGACCACGATGCGGCGCTCGCGCCGATGGCAGAGGCGCTGCAGAGCGCGGGTTTCCAGCTTGCGGATGCCGCGACCGAACTGGCCGGCTACCTCGCCGGCCTCGACGCCGACGGCGCCCGAGAACTCGAGGTCGTGCAGGAACGCCGTGCCCTCCTGACCTCGCTGATGCGGCGGCACGGTGGCACCCTCGATGACGTGCTCGAGTTCCTGCGTACCGGCGGGCTCAGGCTCATCGAGCTCGACGGCGACGACGAGCGGATCGAGGCGCTCGAGGCATCCGTGGCACGGCTGAGCGACGAGGTAGACCAGTTGGCAGGTCGGCTCAGCGAACTTCGCACGGATGCCGCAGGGCGACTCGCCGCGGCGGTCACCGCCGAGCTCGCCGAGCTTGCGATGCCCGACGCGAGGCTCACCGTCGAGGTCGACGCCGGTCACGAGCCTGCGGCACATGGGCGCGACCAGGTCGCGATCCTGCTGCAGCCGCACCCTGGGGCAGAGCCGCGACCCGTTTCCCGTGGGGCATCCGGAGGTGAGCTCTCGCGGGTGATGCTCGCGATCGAGGTCGTGATCGCCGGCAGCGATCCGGTGCCGACGTTCGTCTTCGACGAGGTCGACGCCGGCGTCGGCGGTGCCGCCGCGATCGAGATCGGCCGTCGTCTCGCACAGCTCGCCGAACGGTCGCAGGTGATCGTGGTGACCCACCTCGCGCAGGTCGCCGCGTTCGCGTCGAACCACCTGAGTGTCGTGAAGGGCACAGACGGGCAGGTGACGTCGTCGAGCGTGCGGCAGCTGGCGGGCGCCGAACGGGAGGCCGAGATGGCGAGGCTGCTCTCTGGTCTCACCGACTCCGAGATCGGCCTCGCGCACGCGAGGGAACTGCTGGAGATCGCCTCCGACCGGGCGGCGTGACATCGGCGGCCTCGGCCGTCAGGGAGCGGCATCGAGCTGATGTCGCAGGAGGAGGGGGAGTGCGTGGGGCACGTCGGCGTGGGCGCGGAAGATAGTGGGTTAGACTATAAGCCCGTGGTGGATGAACGCGGTAGAGCTCTTTCGAGCACAGACATTTCGAACGGCACAACCAAGCACATCTTCGTGACTGGTGGTGTCGTTTCTTCGTTGGGCAAGGGACTCACGGCGGCGAGTCTCGGTAATCTCCTGACAGCCAGGGGCCTCAGAGTCGTCATGCAGAAGCTCGACCCGTATCTCAACGTGGACCCGGGCACGATGAACCCGTTCCAGCACGGCGAGGTGTTCGTGACCGACGACGGCGCAGAGACCGACCTCGACATCGGTCACTACGAGCGCTTCCTCGACATCAACCTGAGCCAGGCCGCGAACGTCACCACCGGCCAGATCTACTCGACCGTCATCGCCAAGGAGCGTCGCGGCGAGTACCTCGGCGACACCGTGCAGGTCATCCCGCACATCACCGACGAGATCAAGCGCCGCATGCGGCTGCAGGCCACCGAGACACCGAAGCCCGATGTGATCATCACCGAGATCGGCGGCACCGTCGGCGACATCGAGTCGCAGCCGTTCATCGAGTCCGCACGGCAGGTGCGGCACGAACTGGGCCGCAAGAACGTCTTCTTCGTGCACGTGTCGCTCGTTCCGTTCATGGGCGCGTCGGGCGAGCAGAAGACGAAGCCCACCCAGCACTCAGTGGCCGCACTGCGCTCGATCGGCATCCAGCCCGACGCACTGGTGCTGCGCAGCGACCGCCCCGTCACCGATTCGAACAAGCGCAAGATCGCACTCATGTGCGACGTCGACGAGGCCGCGGTCGTGAACGCCGTCGACGTGCCATCGATCTACGACATCCCGACGATGCTGCACGATCAGGGCCTCGACGCCTACATCATCGACACGCTCGGCCTCGACGAGAAGGCGAACGACGTCGATTGGTCGGGTTGGAGCGAGCTGCTCGACGTCGTCCACGATCCGAAGCACGAGGTGACCATCGGGCTCGTCGGCAAGTACATCGACCTTCCCGACGCCTACCTGTCGGTCACCGAGGCGTTGCGAGCCGGTGGCTTCGCGAACGACACCAAGGTCAAGATCGAGTGGATCCCGTCCGACGAGTGCCGCACACCCGAGGGCGCGCAGCGGATGCTCGCAGACCTCGACGGCATCTGCGTACCGGGGGGCTTCGGCGTGCGCGGTATCGAGGGCAAGCTCGGCGCGCTCCGTTTCGCCCGTGAGAACGGAATCCCGGTGCTCGGCCTGTGCCTCGGCCTGCAGTGCATGGTGATCGAGTACTCGCGCAACGTCGTCGGGCTCGACGGCGCATCGTCGAGCGAGTTCGACCCCGACACCGAATTCCCGGTCATCGCGACGATGGAGGAACAGGTCGAGATCATCGCCGGCGGCGATCTCGGTGGCACGATGCGCCTGGGCCTCTATCCGGCGAAGCTCGACGAGGGATCGATCACAGCCGAGCTCTACGGCTCGACCGAGGTCTCCGAGCGCCACCGGCACCGCTACGAGGTCAACAACGCCTACCGGGACCGGATCTCCGAGAGCGGCCTGAAGTTCTCCGGCACCTCCCCGGACGGGCACCTCGTCGAGTTCGTCGAGTACGGCGCCGATGTGCATCCGTTCCTGGTGGGCACCCAGGCGCACCCCGAACTGAAGAGCCGCCCGACCCGCCCGCATCCGCTGTT
>DASSBT010000158.1:0-4558 GCA_035698465.1 Agromyces sp.
GCCGGGCTCGATGGCCTCCTCTTCGAGGAGCTTCTCGAGTTCGCGGTCGAGCACCGTGGTGCCTCCGCCGGGTGCGTCGGGGTCGGCGATGCTCGCGCGCACGGGTTCGATCATGCGCTCGATTCTACGCGCGGATGCCGCATGCGCGGCGGTTCCCGATCAGGCGCGCAGAGCCGCCGCGAGCATCTCGGGCCCGCGGTGGTCGAACACCCGCCCACCAAGCCAGATGCCGACTACGAGCACGAGCACGCCGAGACCCGTGCCTGCCGCGAAGGCGGCCGTGTGCCACGCGGGGTCGACGAGGATCCCGAGGGCGGCGAAGGCGACTGCCGGAAGGGCGACGAGCAATGAGCCGAACATCGTGATGGACTGCACGAGAGCGGTGATGGTTCCGGTCGACTGGGGTTGCTGGAACGGGCTGTCGCCGGGCTTGACCGCCGGGTAGGGGAATCGCGCCGAGGTGATCGACCCGACCCCGAGTCCTGCGAGCAGGAGCGCCGTGCTCACGCCGATGAGCGAGGGCAGCAGCCGCCAGTCGTCGAGCACGAAGACCGTCACCGCGCTGCCGAGACCGATGACGATCACGCCCGTGATGAGCACGGGCACGAGGCGGCCGATGCGATCTGCCCCGCCGCGCACACCCGATGCGACGTGCAGCCAGATCGCGGTGCTGTCGTAGGCCGTGTCATTGTGCAGTGCCCATCCGAGAAGTAGGCACATGAGCGGCACGGGGACGAGTGCGGTGTAGGTGAGCGGAAGGCCCGCGACGCCCAGCGCCACGAGCACGATCACCGGGACCACCGGAATCATGAGAATCGACACCCAGTAGCGGGCATCCCGGAACCAGTACGTCAGGCTCCGCGCGGCGACCGCGCCCGACGCGGTGTGCGGCATCCGGTCGAACCATCCGAGGCCGCGGTAGCTCCTTGCGGATGCCTCACGCCCGGGAGTGACGAGCATCCTTGCCACCAGCGCCCGCCAGGCCAGCCACACTGCGCCGAGCGTGAGCGCGGCCACCACGAGTTTCAGCACGGCCGGTCCCCACTGGCCGGCCGCGGCATCCCCGGGCGCTGCGAAGACCGCACCGAGCGGGGTCCATCCGAGCACGCCCGCGACCGACTCGAGCACCCGGAGCCCGGAACTCGCCCAGTCGAAGGTGATCAGCACGACCAGTACCGGAGACGCCAGGACGATGAGCAGCACTCCCACCACGCCACTCACCTCGCGCGCGCGGCGGGTCGAGAGCAGCAGCGACGCGATGCCGGTGGCGACTCGGGCGAGAAGCAGGCAGGTGGCGAAGGCGATCGCCGCTGAGAGGATCGCGAGCAGGGTCTCGCCCACGCCGCGCGACCACGTCACCACGGTGCCCGTCAGCACGATCCCCAGTACCAGTGCGGGAATCCCGATGGTCGCGGCCACCGCGAGACCGATGGCGAGGGTGCGATCAGGCAGGCCGAAGAGCGCGAAGCGCCGTGGATCCATGGTGTCGTCGACGCCGAAGACGAGTGGGAACACGATGAAGCCGACGATCGTCGTCGCACCCACCAGGATGAACACGTCGCGGATGAGTTCCACGTCACTGATGAACCGAAGCCCGACGAGCGCGGCGAAGAGCAGCGCCGCGACACCCAGGCCGTACACGAGTCCGACGACGATGCCGACGACCTGCCAGGGACTCCGCCGGAAGATGTTCGCGAGCAGGCGCAGTTTCAGTCGGAGAAACTGTGCAACCATTCCATGCCTTCCGCTGCCTTGCGTCCGCCGGCGAGCTCGACGAAGCGGTCTTCGAGGGTCGTGCCGCCGCGAACCTCGTCGAGCGTTCCCTGCGCGAGTACCCTGCCCCCGACGATGATCGCGGCGGAGTCGCACACGCGCTCGATGAGATCCATGCCGTGGCTCGAGAGCAACACGGTGCCACCGCCGTCGACGTACCGCTCGAGGATGTCGGTGAGGTTCGCCGCCGACACCGGGTCGACCGATTCGAACGGTTCGTCGAGCACGAGCAAGCGCGGGGCATGGATCATGGCGCACGCCAGCGCGATCTTCTTCGTCATGCCCGCCGAGTAGTCGGCGACGAGCCGGTCGACCGCGTCCTCGAGACCGAATGCCGCGATGAGCTCGGTGCTGCGCTCACGCACGGTGCGGTCATCGATGCCGCGCAGGACGCCCGCGTAGTAGAGCAGTTGCGCGCCGGTGAGGCGGTCGAAGAGCCGAAGCCGGTCGGGCAGCACGCCGGTTGCCCGCTTCGCGGCGTGCGGGTCCTTCCACGCGTCGATGTCGTTGATGCGCACCGACCCGGCATCGGGACGCAGCAGCCCGGTGACCATCGAGAGCGTCGTCGTCTTGCCGGCGCCGTTCGGACCGACGATGCCGTAGAACGATCCGGCCCGAACATCGAGGGAGATCTCGTCGACCGCGGTGTTGTCGCCGAACTTCTTCACGAGGCCTTCGATGGCGAGCACGCGTGGCGTGCCCGGTGCCGGCGCAGCACGGGCGACGCGGAGCGTGCGCTTCTTGCGCGGCGCGGGCTTGCGCGGTGCCGGGATGACGACGACGGCCTGATCGCCCGACGACGCGGTGCCGGATGCCGCGGCGGATGCCTCGGGCTCGGTCGCTGCCACCGGCACGGCGGGCGCGTCGGGCTCGGTCTGCACCGCGGCGTCGGCGGGTGCCACCGCTTCCTCGGGGGCCACAGGCGCCTCGGCAACCGCAGACTCTGCGGGCATGACAGGTTCGGCCGAAACCTCTGACTCGGCGGGCCCGCTGATTTCGGGCTCGTCAGGCTTGGCCGGCACCTCGGGCGCGGGCGCCGCGGACTCGGGGGCCTCTGACTCGGTCGTCTCCGTCGCCGGCACCTCTGACGCCTCAGGGCGCGCGACGACCGGCTCGGCTGCGGACGCCGCCGCCGCCGCGCCGACCGATGCGGCCGCCGCGGCCGCTGCGGCACCCCGCCGCGGCGCCGGCCGTTCGCGGGTGGTCTCGTCGATCTCGGAGGAGGCAGCAGGAGCAGGAGCAGCAGCAGCAGTAGGAGCAGCAGCGGCAGCAGGAGCGGCAGCAGGTGCCTCGTCGGCCTTGCGCTTCGCTCGTTCGGCGGCCGTGGTCTGGGTCGTGATGGCCGCGGCGACCTGCTCGCGCTTCGTGGCTGCGGTCGCAGCGCGCCCCCGCGCCGCAGGCGTCTTCGTGGCCGACGTGCGGGCGGCTCGCGCCGTCTTCGCGGCCTCGCCACGAGCCGCAGCCGCCTTCGACGATGCCGCTCGCGATGCCGCGGTGCGTTTGGAGGGTGCAGCGGGCTTCGACTCGTCACCCGAAGCACCATCGGTCGCCGCGGCACGCGTCGCGCTCTTCGACGCGGTCGAGCGGAGGGCCTTCGACGCGTTCGCGCCCTTCTCGGCGTTCGCGCTCTTTGCGGCCGTCGTGCCCTTCGAGGTCGTCGAGGATTTCGTGGACTTCGGCGTACGGGGGCTCTTCTGCGTGGCCGGCGGCGCCGCGGCATCCGTCGACCTCACCGCCTTCTGAGCTCGGGGCGTGACCGCCTGCCCCCCATCGGCGGACACAGCAGTGCCGGTGCCTTCGGGAGCGTCGTCATGCTCGGAGCGCGAAACGGAAGTCACCCAGACAACCTACCAATGAGCACCCGAATTACGACTCGCGACGTCCCCCGAATCATCCCCTGGCTGTAGATTTCCTGAACGTCGCATCACGATCCCGCTACGAGAACGCAACCCTCTCGTGGAACCCGCCCAGCCCCGATATCCTGAATTGCGGCATAACGGCGTGTCCAAATGTGACCTTTCGGATGACCCCTGGGGGAACGCTCGATGAACGAGCGCCTGCGGCATCCGACCCACCGAAGGAGATGCAGTGACCACCCAGATCGTGATTCTCGCGGCCGGCATGGGGAGCCGGCTCGGGCGATCCCTTCCCAAGCCCCTCACCGAACTGAGCGACGGCCGTACCATCATGGGCCAGCAGTTCGACAACATCGAGCACGCGTTCGGCGCGAACGCCAACGTGACGATCGTGGTCGGCTACAAGCTCGAGCACATCATCGAGGCATTCCCGCAGGCGTCGTTCGTGTACAACGAGGAATACGACCAGACGAACACCTCGAAGAGCCTCATGCGCGCCCTCGCGGCATCGCAGGCGGGCGGCGTGCTCTGGATGAACGGCGACGTCGTCTTCGACCCGCGCATCCTCGATCGCGCCCTGCCCTTCATCGCGCGCGACCAGTCGTTCGTCACGGTCAACACCGCCAAGGTCTCCGACGAAGAGGTCAAGTACACGACGACGGCAGAGGGCTACATCAACGAGCTCTCGAAGACCGTGCGTGGCGGCTTGGGCGAGGCGGTCGGCATCAACTACGTGTCGAGCCGCGACAAGGCCGCCCTGCTTGCGCACCTCGCGCGCGTCGGCGACCAAGACTACTTCGAGCGCGGCATCGAGCTCGCCATCGAGAAGAACGGCATGCTCGTCGAGCCGATGGACATCTCCGACCTCTACGCGGTCGAGATCGACTTCGCCGAAGACCTGGAGCGTGCGAACCACTTCGTGTGATCAG
>DASSBT010000159.1:0-10763 GCA_035698465.1 Agromyces sp.
CTTCCTCTTCTACTCGGGCTTCTACCTGCCCATGTACTGGTCGTCGCGGGCGAAGCTCACCAACACGGCCGACCTCATCCGCCTCATCATTCGTGACGAAGCAGTGCACGGCTACTACATCGGCTACAAGTTCCAGAAGGGACTCGAAAAGCTCTCGCAGGCCGAGCGCGACGATCTGAAGGACTACACGTTCACCCTGCTCTACGAGCTCTACGACAACGAGGTGCAGTACACGCAAGACCTCTACGACGGCGTCGGCCTCACCGAAGACGTCAAGAAGTTCCTGCACTACAACGCGAACAAGGCCCTCATGAACCTCGGCTACGAGCCGATGTTCCCGAAGACCGTCACCGACGTGAACCCGGCGATCCTCTCGGCCCTCTCACCGAACGCGGATGAGAACCACGACTTCTTCTCGGGGTCGGGCTCGTCGTACGTGATCGGCAAGGCCGTTGTCACTGAGGACGAGGACTGGGACTTCTGAGTTGTGGTTCCTTCCCGTCAGGTGGGCAGGGTGAGGCGCCGCATTGCGTGAAGGTCGGTGAACAGAAAGCCCGCCTCACCGCCGGCGGACGAACAGTCTGCGGAGCATCACAGGTGGCTTTCGGCCGGTACGGCGGGTTGATCCTCTGAGCGGCCGGCCGATGAGGGGGCGATGGCATAGATGACCATGCCAGCCGAGATCGCTGCGACCCAGGCCAGCCCCATGAGGAGCATGAAACCCCACCGACCGCTGAACGTCGCGAGCACCAACACGACCGCGAGCACGGACGATACCGCGCGGGCTACCGGCGGAACGGCGATGCGATGGAGTCCGCATATTGCGATGGTGGTCATCGCTGCGATGAATCCGACGGCGACGATGCGATACATCCAGCTCGTCCAGACGAAGTACGAGAACAGCGACATCGCGTCGTCACGCTCGAGCCCGACCTCGGCGAGTGCCAAGGCGAGGCCCCACTCGACCGCAAACACCGCTGAGATCATCGTCATCAACGCGAGGACGAACGCCGACGCGGTGGGGTGCGATCGATTCGATGATCCGATACGTGAGGAGAGTTGTGCCGCGAAGAGTATGAGCAGCACGACGGCAGCCGATTGCAGATACCCCGTCAACTGCACCGTGGGTCCGTCGAAGAGGGCCGTCGCAGGTCCTAGGGTCGCGAGGGTCAACGACGGCGACGGGTACTGCGATGCGCGGCCCGGATCGAGACTCACGAGTGCCGCCACCAGCGCGACGCTCGCTCCGACTCCCGCGAGAGCCGCGATCACCGACGTGGTGCGCGTTCTCCAGTTCGCCGTGCCGGTCTCAGGGGTGGTCGTGGACGCGTTGCGCTCGTGCATGATGTCAACCTCGCGGTCCTCGGAAAAGCTTGAGATAACTCACGCGGGCGTCTGGTGCGAACCCCGGCAGGGCGCAAAGCTGCCGACTGTCGGGCTGACTCACCTTCCAGCGTGGGCCAACATCGCTGGCTGCAGAGGAGAGGGCGGGCTCCGCCTCAAGGCTGGCAGCACCGTGTCCGCCCAGCAGCAGGAGAGCCGCGGTGAGCGCTGCAATACGCGCCGGATGCGAAGCGGCCGGCCAATCGATAGGCCTCGCCATGACGACCCCCTTCGATTGAAGGTCAGTCCCGTATCCCCGCGGGTCGGCTCCAATCTAGAACCGCGCGTGTCGGCGGTGAATACGCAGTTGTGCGTACGCAGAACTGGGCATACCTTGAGCACGTGTCCACCGTCGACGTTCGCGTCGCAGACTGGGTCGACCTGCTCGCGGACCTTCTGAATCAACCGATCCGGCACTTCCCGATCGAGCAGGTCGGGAGCGGGCTGTTGACGACGTTCGATGTCACGGTCTGTGCGATGCATGAGCGCGCGGCATCCGGTGCAGTGAAACTGAGAACGGTTGGGATTCCCGGACACATGTACGCCGGCCATTCCCTCCCTGAAGCCACGGAGCGGATGACTCAGGTCGCGAACTCATCCCTCATGGATCACCATCCGCTCGTGCGATGGACCGCAATCTCAAGAAGCAGCAGTCCGCAGTCGTTGCGGCGGGCACTCGCGTTGACCGAGCGCACCGTGCGGACCGGCGACGCCCTCGACGTGCTGCATGCGGTCGAAGTGGATGACCAGATTGCGATTCCCTTGATCCTGCACGGCAACAGCCAGCTGGTCGCGACCGTAGGACGCCCCGGTCCGTCGCCATTCCACGACGAGCAGATGCAGCTCGCGGTTCGCCTGCAACCGCTGCTCATCGCCTTGAAACGGCAAGCGGACGTCATCGGTTCGCTGCTTCCCGATGAGGAGCCACGTGAGCTGGGCCTGACCGGGCGTGAGCTCGCGGTGCTACAGCTACTTGCCACCGGTGGGACCACCACGGTGATCGGGTGGACTCTTGGATGCTCCGGGCGCACGGTGCAGAAGCATCTCGAGCACGTGTATCGCAAGCTCGAGGTTCGCGACCGCGTGAGCGCCATCCGAGTCGCTCGAGAAGCGCGGTTGATAGGCGGAGATGGTGGGGTTGCGCGCGACCATTCGAGCCTCGCCGAGCGTCGAGACTACCTGCCGTCGACGATGGACATGAACCCTGCGAATGCGAAGATGCCCGGCACCGCGTAGAGGAAGGTGAGCAGCGCGAACCAGCCGACGGCCCCCACCACCGACCAGGGGCCGGTCCTTCGGTCGCGGATGTCGAGTCGTCGGCCGTCGGTCCCGATGATCGGCTGCGGCTCGATCCATTGAGTCTTCGGGTTCTTGTGCGCCGCCGTGATCTTCGCGAGCACTCGGGGGACCTCTTGGCCGGGCACGCGTTCGTCGAGATAGCGGCGTGACTTCGCGATGATGCGCGGGGCCACCGTCGTGAGAATCGTGTGCAGCGACTCCCACGGCTCGGCGTCGGAGAAGTCGGCGGCCCTGGGCGTGAAGAACACCAGGGTCTCGTCGATGATCTCGACGTTGAAGCGGTGAGCCTCGTCGATGAGCGCCGCCATCACGTCTGGAGTGAGGACGTAGAGCGCCTCCGTCCCGTACGTCTGCGGCGCATACACGTGGAACCACCGATCGAAGTCGCCCTCCAGCGACATCCGCTGCTCGCGTTCGAAGCCGACGGGCAGGTCGCTGCTGATGCGACCGTCGGATGTCGCGTCCAAGATCAGGTGCGGCAGCGGTGCAGGCAGTTCGATGGCGACGTAGTGCCACTCGCCCGAGCGACCGGCGATGCGGTAGCTGAGATTGCCGATCTCGACGCCCGGCGCCACGAATCGTGGGTACTCGCGAACGGCGGTGCGCTCGACGCTGATGATCGAGGAGAAGGTCGCAGTGGGACTCGGCTCCGGTTCGAAGCCGTTGGCGAGAGCGGTCAGGGTCTGCCGCCATTCCTTCATCCGCGCTCGCGGTGATGGAGGCCGGGACGCCCAGCGCCTCAGCAGGTACGCGCCGAAGAGCCAGACCGCGAGGATGGCGAACGCCGTGACCAGCCCGCCGACGTCGGCCGCGCTCGCCTGCCCGTCTTGATAGGAGTCGACACGGATGCCGATGAACATGAGGACGATGCAGAGGTACCAGAGCATCAGGCAGTGGTTGACGTGCACGAGCACCTGCCGCTTCGTCGGCACCCAGCTCGGCCGCGAATCGCGACGGACCGTCGCCATCGCAGCAGCCACCTTGTCTTCCGAGGCCTGCAGCCAACGCAGGTCGACGGTCGTCGTCGCGTTCGGGGCGTGCGGCGGTGCTGCGTTCATGCGCCGAACCCGTTGAGGTCGTCAGAGGAAATCGCCGGGTGACTCATGTTCATTCCTGAAGTTGCTCGGGGTGTGAGGCGAAAGTTCCAGTAGAACATGCCGACCGACGTTCGGGGCTCAGCGGTGGGAGGCCCACGGGAATGCGAGCGTCGATAAGTTACGCCACGATACGTCAATATAAGTTATGCTGTGAATTGCAAGATGAACTTATTCTGGAGGTGAGTCGATGGAACGTGTAACCGCTGACCGAGCCGTCGAACTGCTCACGGCATCAGGCGTTCGTGTCGAAGTGCAGGGACCCTCCCGGATCGATTTCCTCTTGGAGGATCGGATTCCGGTGGAGGTGAAGGTCCGCCAAGCACCGGCGACACCGTCGCAGATCGCACGTGACCTCCGCCAATCGGAGGGCGGACGGCTGCTCTACGTGGTTCCGCGCCTGACGCCCGCCTTGAGGGCGGCTGCAGAACATGGTCTCGCAGTCGTGGCCGTCGAAGAGGGCGTCGTGATGGTCGAGGGCCACGAGTACCGACCGTTGGCGGCGGTCGCGACGACGCCGAGCGTCCCGAAGTCCTCCCGCCGAATGCCGTGGGGAAGGTTCGCGCTGCTGCGGGTGCTGTGTCGCACTCGCGAACCGCGAACTCAAGCGCAGTTGGCGGAGGAAGCCGGCATCACGCAGGCTGCGGTATCCCAGAGCCTGTCGAAGCTGAGCCGCCTCGTGGTGAGAGGGTCCAACGGCTGGTCAGCCGCGAACGGAGACGACCTTGCCCGAAGATTCTTGAGCGAGTACCCGGGCGCCGGCGGCATCGGCGTCAGCTGGTTCGCCCTGGACTCGGTGAACGCCCAAGCCGACAAGGCGTTGAAGGCGGGCCTCAACGAGAACGCGATCCTGTCTGGCGACGTCGGCGCTGATCGGATCGCGCCATGGCGCATTCCCGCAAAGGCGATCATCTACGCTTCCGCTGGGCTCGACCTGGCGAAGGTGGGTTTCGCGCGCTCGACAGACGAGCGGGCGACTCTCGAAGTGCGGGTGCCGGCCGACCCCACGCTGTGGTCGACCGCGAACGCATATGCGGGCGACCGACGGCCGCGGGTGGCCGACCCTTTGATGGTGGCGCACGACATTCTGCGCACCGGTGGGGCGGACGCCGGCGACGCCGTGGCGCATGTGCTGAAGCAGCTGACTCGCGAATGGGACGCCGGATGATACGTCGTCATGCCGTCACTGTTTCGACGTCGAATGCTGAAGACGCCGCCTACCGCGCCCTCCGCGACGTTGCGGAGGCTACCGATGACATCGAGGATGCACGGATCGTGGGCGGCCATATGGTCGGGCTCCTGGTCACCGCATTCCCCACTGCTCTCGCGATAATCCGCAGGACCGCCGACGCTGATGCAGCCGTCTCCACCCAAGTAGCCGCGTCCGGGGCGCTGCATTCCGCATTCATCGGTGCCGGATACGAACCGACCACCGGGAATCGCTACGAGTCTGAAGACGGCCGGGCGATCGACGTTCTCGTGCCGAGCGACAACCGATTCCGTCAGGTCGAGCTCGGTGGACGCGGATTCGACGCAGTGCCCGGTCTGCGCCTAGTCCATGGCGGCCGATCCGATCCTCCTCGACCTCGATGTGACACTCACGGATGACACGCGGTTGCAGTTCGCCGTCAGGGTACCGGGCGTCGAGCACGCCCTAGTCCTCAAAGCGCTCAGCTTCGGCTCGCGCCGCGCGACCAAAGACCTCGTCGACATACATAACCTCCTCCAGATCGCTCAACTGTATGAAGCAGACGAGCTCGGCGGGTGGCGGATCGAGAAGCCTGGGTTGCCGGGGTCGCGAGGCGACGCGCAGCTCGAACTGCATCGGCTCGCAATCACCGCACATCGGAATCCGACGCTGAACACATCCGGCGTCCGACCGGAGGTACTTGTCGCGTTGATCCGGTCGAAGATCGGGGAGCCGAGCAACTGACCGCCGCCACCGTGGGCCACGACATCGCCGGGTGGCCGGTCGCGGCCATGAGCTTCAGGCGGCCGACTCGCGCGGCGGGTTGTACATGAACTCGATGCGGATGCCGTTGTCGTCTTCGACGAACGACGCGTAGTAGCGGTCGCTGAACCTCGTGAACACCTTGGGATCGCGCACGGCCGTCCAGCCCGCGCCGACCGCGATCGCGTGCAGGTGATCGACCTCGGTGCGTGAATCGACGGCGAAGGCGAGGTGCTGCCAACCGACGCGGCCGTGCCGGTGCGGTCCACTGTCTTCTTCGCGGGCGGGGAAGAGGATCAGCTCCTCCTCGCCCTTGTGCCAGGAGACCGAGCCGTCTGCATCTTGCCGCGTACAGCCGAGCGCCTGCATCACCGGATCGAACTGTGCGATCGAGCGAGGCAGGTCGTCGACAGAGATTCCGAGATGGTCGAAGAGAGGCATCCGGACATCTTATGGGTGGCGAGGCGGCGGGCGCCGTCGCCGAGTCGCCTACTCCGCCGGCTTCGAGTCGGCCCACGACCAGATGTCGTCGCCGCGCAGGGTGGCGTCGCCGCCACCATCGCAGTAGATCGTCTGGCCCGCCATGTGCGTGTTCTGCTCACTGGTGAGCCAAACGAGCAGGTTCGCGATCGACTCGGCAGGCTGGTGGTAGCCCAGCGGCATCGGCACCGCGGCATCCACCATCGCCAAGCCCTCGGGGTTGTCGAGCAACCCCTCGGTCATGGGGGTGAGGACGGTCCCGGGTGCGACCGCGTTCAGGGGAATGCCCGCGCCTGCCCAGGCCTCGCTGATGGACTCGCGGCGAACCCAGCGCGAGAGTGCGCGCTTCGACGACGGGTAGACGAGGTAACCGACCTCGGGGCCCTGTGCCGCGAGCGCTTCAGCAGCACTGAGCGCTGCGCTCTCGTCGCCTGCGAGGGCGAGTTCGACGAGCTCGGGGGAGTTCGGGTGGATGGAGGCGATCGACGAGACGACTGTGGCGCGGGGCGCCGACGATGCGCGCAGCGCCGGGAGCAGGCCGGTGAGCACCTCGGTGACGCCGAAGTAGTTGACCGAGATCGTGACGGGCTTCGGTGCTGAGATGCCGGCGCACGCGATGACACCGTCGATGACGCCGCCCGAGAGTTCGATCGCGCGGGTGACCGCGGTGGCACGGCCTTCGGCGGTCGAGAGGTCGACTTCGATGTCGGCGTCGCGCAGATCGATGCCGATGACGCGGTGGCCCTGTTCGTCGAGCGCGCGGTTCGTGGCGGCGCCTATGCCAGAGGCCGAGCCAGTGACGACGTACGTGCGAGTCATGGTGTTCCTTCCGGTTCGCGGTGAGTTCGCGTATATTTGTCACACTACGTCAGAAATGATCGGAGCGGCTTGGAACCAGCTGAGAACAGCGAGCGGATGCCGTGGGCCGACGCCGCGACATCCGCGGGCCGCGGCCGCGGCCGGGGCCGGGGCCGGGGCCGCCCGAGCATCGTCGATGTCGATGCGGTATCCGAGGCCGCCTTCGCGCTCTGGTCGGAGCGCGGGTATGCCGCAACCGGATGGAAGGAGCTCGCCGAGGCTGCCGGCGTGAGTGCACGCACCCTCATGCGACACTTCGGCACCCGCGACCGCGTCGCCTGGGCGGAGGTCGAGTCGGCGACCGATCGACTCACCGCCGCGGCGCACGAACTCGACTCCGAGCTCCCGGTTGCCGAGGCCGTGCGCCGGATCATCGTCGCCTCGATCTCGCACGATGCGCACATCCGGCGCAGTGCGGCGGCCTGGTTCCGGCTCATCGCAAGCGACCCCGATCTCGCCGCGACCGCGGCCGCGGCCAATCGCGTCTGGACACGGCTCGTGGCCGACTTCCTCCACTCACGCATGCCGGATGCCCCGGCCGAGGTCTGCCGCGCGCTCGCCGCAGCCCTCGAGGCTGCGACATTCAGTGCCCTCACCGCATGGTCGGAGGCCGGCGGTGAGGGCGACCCGGCCGATGCCGTCGAAGCCGCACTGAGCTGGATCGACCTGCGGCCGCCGCCGACCACCGCGGTAGACGCCCCGTAGGCGCCCGTCAGGCACACGCGACGTTCATACCACGGTAGGGCGTCGGATGAGACCGTGGAGGGATGCCCCGGCGTACGCCTCGTTCATAGCGTCGACCGCATGGAGTTCCTCACTGACGTCATCCTCTCCCTCGTGCAGTCGCCATGGGTCTACGTGGCCGTCTTCACCGTCTGTGTCATCGACGGGTTCTTCCCGCCCGTGCCCAGCGAGACGATCGTGATCGCCGCGGCGGCCGCGGGGGCTGCGACCGGGGAGTGGGGAATGCTCGCTGGCGCGATCATCGCGGCAGCTGCCGGGGCGATCCTCGGAGACAACATCGCGTTCGCGATCGGGCGCAGGGTGGGACTCGATCGGTGGCGGTGGATGCGGCGGGATTCCGCTCAGCGTGCGATCCGGTGGGCGCGCGAGGGGCTGCATCAACGAGCCACCGTGCTGATCCTCACCGCTAGATACATCCCGGTCGGTCGTGTCGCCGTCAATGTCACCGCAGGGGCGACCGGCCTCTCTCCCCGACGCTTCTTCGGGCTCTCGGCTCTCGCGGGTCTCAGCTGGGCTGTGTACTCCGTGAGTATCGGCCTGTTCGCGGGACGCTGGCTGTCTGGCAATCCGTTGCTCGCGGCGCTGCTCGGCATCGCCATAGCCCTGACGATCGGAGTCGTGATCGACCGGGTCACGGCCTCCCGCGTCTCCCGTAGGGCTCGTCGGCGGCCCGACGAAGCGCCCGCTGCGGACGAGGTAACCACGGCGGCGTACGCTCGGGAACCCGTCAGTTGATGATCTCTCCTCGCTCGTCGGCGCTGAGCGCTGCCACAGCTACTCGACGAGCTTGCCGGCCACCGAGACGTCGCGCATGAGTGTCGCGATCTCCGAAGGGATCGGCGGGATCTCCTCGCGCGTCACACCGGTCGAGGGCGACCAGACCAGGTTCACCTGCAGCGACTCATCGAGTTCGGGGTAATCGCTTCGGTTGTGGCATCCGCGGGTCTCGCGCCGTTCGAGCGCCGCCTCCAAGGTTGCGCGGGCGGCGAGCGCGGCCGACTTGAGGTCGAAGGCGTGCGCCAGATCCTGGTAGCCGGCGATGTCGGGGTGCACGCCCATGTCGCTCATGCGGGCCTCGATCGCGTCGAGCTCGGCAAGGCCGGTGCGCAGGCCGGCTTCGTCGCGCACGACTCCGGCGTGCTCGGTCATGGTGTTGCGGATGTCGCGCTGCAGGGCGCGAACGTTCTCGGCGCCGTCGGTGCCGAGCAACCCGGCGATCTCGTCGCGTGCGGTCTGCACCGCGGCATCCGACCGTATCTGCGCCGCGAGCGAGCGCGAGTACGCGGCCGCGGCCTGGCCCACGATGCGCCCGAAGACGAGCAGCTCGATGAGCGAGTTGCCGCCCAGCCGGTTGGCGCCGTGCAGCCCAGAGGATGCCTCGCCGATGGCGTAGAGCCCCGCGACATCCGTGCCGTGATCTTCGGGTCGAACCCAGACACCGCCCATCGAGTAGTGCGCGGTGGGCGCGATCTCGATCGGCGACTTCGTGATGTCGAGCATCTGCAGTTCGAGCATGGTCTGGTAGACGCGGGGGAGGCGCGTCATGATCGTCTCGCGAGGCAGGTGCGAGACATCCAGCCAGACACCGCCATTGGGGGTGCCGCGGCCCTCCTTGATCTCGGTGTAGGCGGCGAGCGCCACGCGGTCGCGCGTCGACAGCTCCATGCGCTCGGGGTCGTACTTCGCCATGAAGCGCTCGCCGAGTCCGTTGGTGAGGATGCCGCCCTCACCGCGCGCGGCCTCGGAGATGAGCGTGCCGGCCGCGTTTTCGGGCTCGATGATGCCCGACGGGTGGAACTGCACGAGCTCCGGGTCGCGCACCCGGCCGCCGGCCTCGACGGCGAGCCGCCACGAGTCGCCCGTGTTCTCGTCGCGCCGCGACGACGTGCGTCGCCAGATGCGGTTGTGGCCGCCGGCGGCAAGGATGACCGCGTCGGCATGGATGAGGTAGCGCGTGCCGTCTTCGAGGTCGAAGCCGTAGGCGCCGAACACTGCGCCGTCGTCGTTCACCAGGATGCGCGTGACGTAGACCGTGTCGAGGATCGGCACGTTCAGCTGGGCGGCCCGGTTGATCAGCGTGCGCTGGATCTCGAGCCCGGTGTAGTCGCCCGCGAATGCGGTGCGGCGGTAGGTGTGCGCGCCGAAGAAACGCTGCGAGATGCGGCCGTCGTCTTCGCGGGCGAACGGCATGCCGTAGCGCTCGAGGTCCTCGATGCCGCGCGCCGCGCCTGAAGTGACGATCTCGACCGTGTGCGGGTTCGCGAGCAGGTAACTCTCCTTGAGCGTGTCGGCGGCGTGCTGCTGCCAACTGTCGTCGGGATCCATCGTGGAGAGGGCTGCGTTGATGCCGCCGGCCGCGAGCGAGGTGTGCGCGTCGGACTTGGGGCGCTTGCCCAGTGCGAGCACGTCGACGCCCGCCTCGGCGAGTTCGATGGCGGCGCGCAGGCCCGATCCGCCGGTGCCGATCACGAGCACGGTCGTGGAGATCTGGCGCTCTGAAGTCGTGCTGCCTGAGGTGGTCATGCGTTCTACGCTAGGTTCCTCCGCGTCATTACTCCAATGCATTTATGTCGTGAGGATGATGCGTATGAGCTATCGAGCGCAACCCGAACGCGCGCGTCCATTCGCCCGGCGCCCACGCTCACGCGACCGTGCGCTCGCGCTTCGCCGCCGCCGAGGTCCAGCCCCGCTCGTGCAGACGCTCGAACCCGTCGAGTAGCAGATCGAGGGCGAACTCGAACTCGAACTGGTCGTCGCAGCCGTGGCCGACGACCGAATCGGGGTCGTGCGGCGTCGCGGTGGCGACGACGGCGATGTTGGGGTAGCGGCGCGCCAGCTCCGCGAACATGGCGGCCTGCGCCTCGGGTGACGGCGCGGGCGCGGCATCCGCCGTCGACGCCGAACCGTCGAACAGCTCCTGCGTGAAGCCCCACATGCGCCCGCCGAGCGCGTGC
>DASSBT010000160.1:0-17771 GCA_035698465.1 Agromyces sp.
AGCGACTCGAAGATGTCCAGGAAGCCGGCGCCGTCGAGCATCTTGCCGACCGCGACCACTCGCGCCGCGAGCACACGCAGCCGCCGCGGGTCCAACCCGCCGGTCAGGTACTCGGCGAGCACGGCGAGGCCCTCCTGGGTCTCGTCGTAGCCGGGCAGGCCGATGGTCAGCAGCGTCAGAGGCTGCCGGGCACCGTTCTGGTAGGTGACCACGTGGGTGCCGACCTCGTGGTGCAGCAACGGCTCGATCCGGTCGGCCCGGAAGGCGGCGGACTCCGGGATGAGCAGGCGGCCGAACGACACCATCAGCTCGGAGATGTCGTCCCGTACCTCGACGCGGACTGGGAAGTCGGGGTACACGGCGCGGTAGCGCTCGAACTCCTCACGCGCCGCGTCGGCGAACGCGCCGGCCGTGACGGTCTGGGTGCTGGGCGCCTGCGGGGGGATGGTCTCGAGCAGCTCCTCCGCGGCCGCCGCCAGCGGAGGGGCCACCGTTCCGTAGAGCTGGAGTGACCCGTACAGGAACCGTGACGTGTCGCGGTCCTCCAACGCGGTGATCTGCCGGGCGATCTCGTCCCGCTTCGCCCGGAAGAGCGTGTGCAGCGCCGGGTCGTCCACCTTCTCGACCTCGAGGTCGTACAGGTCACGCTGCGCCAGGTCGGGGTCGAAGTCCAACGGACGCAGCCGCAGCGTGGGGGCCGTGCCGAAGTCACTGCGTTCGAAATCCGCCCACGCCTCCGCCGCGTTGAGTGGCGTGACGTTGACGAGCAGGTTCACGCGGCGCTCGATCTCGGTGAGTCGGGCGTCGATGTCGAGTGCGGGCGCCAGCTGCTCAGTCGGCGATGACATGTCACCAACTTACCCACGCGTCGTGTTCGCCGCCGAGCCTGAGGTGATATTCCGTCCACCGGACCCTGCGGTGCGGCACCCGTCAGATGCTGACGAGGGGCGCCGCGGTCGCGTCGAGCGCGCCGGGCACGAGCCGATAGTACGCCCAGGTGCCTCGCTTCGAACGGGCGAGGAAGCCGGCCTCGGTCAGCACCTTCAGGTGGTGCGAGACCGTCGGCTGGCTGAGCCCGACCGGCTCGATGAGGTCGCAGACGCACGCTTCTTGACCATCGGATGCCGCCACGATCGACACGAGGCGCAGCCGCACCGGGTCGGCGAGGGCCTTCAGCCGCCGGGCGAAGACCTCTGCGTCGGCGGGCGAGATGGTCTCGCGGGTGAGCGGCGCGCAGCACGCGGCATCCGGCGAGACGATCGTGACCGCCTCACGTGAGGTCGCCTCGTCGCGGCTCGTGATCGTCACGTCGGTCAGGGTCATGCACTCAGCCTACCTTGAATATTGACATCCATCGATATAGTGGCCAAACTCAATATCGACAACCATCAATATACGAAGGATAGCGGATGACCCTCCTCGACCTCACCCCGCCGAAGCAGCTCGCCTCCCGCCTACAGGGCCTGCCGGTGGTCATCATCGGCGCCGGCCCGATCGGCCTCGCCACCGCGGCGAACCTCACCGACCGCGGCATCGACTTCGTGCTGCTCGAGGCCGGCGATCGCGTCGGGGCGAGTGTCGCCGAGTGGGGTCACATCCGCTTCTTCTCGCCGTGGCGACACCTCGTCGACCCAGTGTCGCGGCGCCTCCTCGCCGAAACCGGGTGGGTGGAGCCACCCGCCGATGCGCTGCCGACCGGCGCAGAGCTGGTGCGCGATTTCCTCGTGCCGCTCGCCGAGCTGCCGGCGATCGCCGCGCGCACCCGGTTCGGCGTCGAGGTCACGGATGTCACGCGTGAGGGTATGGATCGCACCCGCACGAAGGGCCGCGCCCAGACGCCGTTCCTCCTGCGCGTGCAGACGACCGACGGTGTCGAAGAATTCACGGCCCGGGCGGTCGTCGACGCGTCGGGCACCTACCGCACGCCCAACAGCCTCGGTTCCTCGGGCCTCGACCCCCTCGGCTTCGGCGAAGTGGCCAACGCCGTGAGCCCGGCGATGCCCGACGTGCTCGGGCGCGAGCGTGCGACGTTCGCCGGGCGGCACACGGTGGTCGTCGGTGCGGGGCATTCCGCGGCGAACACCATGCTGAACCTCGCGCAGCTCGCCGAGGAGGAACCGGGCACCCGCATCACCTGGGTCATCCGCAACGCCACGGCGGCACGCGTGTCGACCGCGCCCGACGATGAACTGCAGGCGCGGGCGTCCATCGGCGCTCGAGTCGATGCGCTCGTCGCGGCCGGGCGCATCAGGCTCGTCGATCGGTTCGAGATCGTGCGGCTCGGTCGCGGGTCTCGTGACGCGTCCTCCTCCGTCGGGCGCTCCTCGACCAACGGAAGTGACGCGTCCTCCTCCGTCGGGCGCTCCTCGACCAACGGAAGCGACGCTGCATCCGGCGTTCGCATCACCGGTCGACGCGGCAACGGACTCGAGACCATCGACGCCGACCGCATCGTGAACGCCACGGGCTTCCGGCCGAACCTCGAGATGCTCCGCGAGATCCGGCTCGAGCTCGACGACATCGTCGAGGCGCCGAGGCGCCTCGCCCCGCTGATCGACCCCAACGTGCACAGCTGCGGCACCGTCGAGCCGCACGGCTTCGCCGAGCTCACGCAGCCAGAGCGCGACTTCTTCATCGTCGGCATGAAGAGCTATGGCCGGGCGCCGACGTTCCTGCTCGCCACGGGGTACGAGCAGGTGCGGTCGATCTCCGCGTGGCTCGCCGGCGACACGATCGCCGCCCGCAACGTCGAGTTGGTGCTGCCTGCGACCGGCGTGTGCTCGACGGATGCCGCAGCCGCGACCGGCTCGAACTGCTGCGGTTAGCGGGCCAGACCTATGATTTCAAGGGTCGAAAGCGAGGACCCGATGCCCGAGAAGCCCACCGTCTTGTTCGTCTGCGTGCACAACGCCGGCCGGTCGCAGATGGCCGCAGGCTACCTGCGCGACCTCGCAGGCGACCGCGTGGAGGTGCTCTCTGCCGGGTCCGAGCCGAAGGACGAGATCAACCCGGTCGCGGTCGAGGCGATGGCCGAAGAGGGCATCGACATCGCGGGCAACACCCCGAAGGTCCTCACGGTCGATGCCGTGAAGGAGTCGGATGTCGTGATCACGATGGGCTGCGGCGACGCGTGCCCGATCTTCCCCGGCAAGCGCTACGAGGACTGGGAACTCGAAGACCCGGCGGGCAAAGACCTGGTCACCGTGCGCCGCGTACGCGACGACATCCGCGCGCGAGTCGAGGCGCTGCTCGCCGACATCTTGGGGTAGAGCGGCCACTCAACTCGTATTTTCCTTGACGCGACTATTCGTATAGGCGTATATTCGTGTCCATGAAGAAACGCATCGTAGTTCCCGCGGCCGCGGCCATCCGCCCCGCCGCGGCTCGCCTCGCCGTCGTGGGCGGCGTGCTGTTCATCGCACTGTTCCTGGCGCTGCACCTGCTGAAGGCCGACCTCGACCCGTCGTGGCGACCGATCAGCGAGTACGCGCTCGGTCCGTTCGGCTGGCTCATGACCATCGGTTTCCTGGTGCTCGCCGCCTCGTGCGTCCTGCTGTTCGTCGCTATCGCCTCCCAGGTGAAGACCTGGCCCGGTCGCATCGGGCTCGCAGGGCTCCTCCTCGCCGCAGTCGGCTTCCTGGTCGCGGGCCTCTTCCCGACCGACCCGGTCACGGTCGCGCCCGAAGACATGACCGCCACCGGCATGATCCACTCCATCGGGCCGGTACTCGCCGACGGCATTCCGCTCGCGGCGATCCTCGTCGGCTGGTGCCTCGCGCGACGCAACCCGAACTGGGCGTCGGCCCGCGGCTGGCTGCTCGCGGGCGCCGTCCTCACGGTGAGCGCGTTCCTGCTCGTCACCGTGAGCCTCGTCGTGCTTCTGCCCCCTTCGGGCATGCTCGGCCCCGATGTTCCGACCGGTTGGCAGGGCCGCTTCCTCATGGTCGCCTACGCCGGATGGATCGTGATCGTCGCGGTCATGGCGCTGCGGGTGCGACGCGAACGCGGAAGCGCGGGCGCTGCGGCATCCGTCGACCATGCGAGGGTGGACGCATGAACGCCGCAGCCACGCTCGACATCGCCACGCTGACCGCCCTGGCCGAGCCGAACCGGCTTCGCATCGTGGAACTGCTGCGAGATGGCCCTCGTGCCGTCGGCGATGTCGCCGAGCGTCTCGCGATGCGCCAGCCGCAGGCGTCGAAGCACCTCAAGGTGCTCGCCGAGGCGGGGCTCGTGAGCGTTCGCCCACACGCACAGTCGCGCGTGTACCAGCTCGAGTCCGGGCCGTTCCGCAACCTCGAGACGTGGCTCGACACGTTCAGCACCGTGTGGGATGCACGCCTCGACGCGCTCGAGCACTACCTCGGGACGATTCGCGAGCCGAAGGAGTCCGGCGATGCGTAGCACCGTCACGAAGGACCGGCGCAACCGGCGCCTCATCGTCGAGCGCTCCCTTCCGGCACCCCCGGCCACGATCTGGGCGGCCTGGACCGAACCCGATCGCATCGCGCAATGGTGGGGGCCGCAAGGCTGGGTGGTCGACACCCTCAGCATGGACGTGCGGCCCGGCGGCGTCTGGCACTACCACCTGCATCCAGCGGATGCCGCAGCCGCGACGGATGCCGCAGGCGTGACGGATGCCGCGGGCGCCGACGACATCTGGGGCCGGGCGGTGTACCGCACCGTCGAGCGGCCGACCCTGCTCGAGTACGTCGACGCGTTCTCGGATGCATCCGGATCCGTCGTGGAAGGCACCGAGATGCCCACCACGGTCACCTTCACCGCCGCAGGTGATCGCACGCTGCTCGCCATCGTCACCACATTCGGCACCGTCGACCAGCTCGAGGGCGCAGAGGCGCTGGGCATGGTCAGCGGATTCGACGAGGCACTCGAACGCCTCGCCCAGGTGCTCGCCGCGGCATCCGAAGCGGATCCGAAGCCCGACACGAAACAGGACGACACCAACCAGAAGGAGCCGAGATCATGACCATCGAGCAGGCGGCCGTCACGTCGAAAGACGGCACGGTGATCGCCTATGAACGGTCGGGGCAGGGACCGACGGTGGTGCTCGTCGCTGCGGCACTCGCGGATCGCTCGGACACGAAGCGACTCGCGGCGCTGCTCGCCGAGCACTACACGGTCGTCAATTACGACCGGCGCGGACGCGGACGCAGCACCGACGCCGCCACGTGGTCGCCCGAGAGCGAGATCGATGACCTCGAAGCACTCATCGATGCGAACGGCGGGTCGGCGTACCTGTTCGGCAGCTCGTCGGGGGCCGTGCTCGCACTCGACGCGGGGGCGGCGCTCGGCCCCACTGGCAAGGTGCGCAGGGTGTTCTCGTACGAGGCCCCCGTGATCGTCGACGACCGCAGGGAGCGAGTGCCGATGGATGCCGCCGACCACGTCGACGCGATGGTCGCCGAGGGCAAGGGTGGGCAGGCGGTGAGCTACTTCTTCCGCACCGCGCTCGGCGCGTCGGGATTCATGGTCGCGATGACCCGCATCATGGTGCCGGTCTGGTCGAAGATGGTCGCGATGGCGCCCACCATCTCGTACGACCTGCGGTTGCTCGCCGGCTTGCAGTCGGGAGCACCGATTCGCTCCGACCGCTGGTCGCGAATGCGCGTGCCGGCGCTCGTCATGGCGGGCGAGAAGGCCGAGCCGTTCATGGAGACCGGTTCGGCGGCGCTCGCCCAGGCGCTCCCCGATGGGCGTCGCGAGGTGCTGCCTGGCGGCCATCACGGCACCCCGGTGATGAAGCCGGCCGCACTCGTGCCGTCGATGACGGCGTTCTTCGCCTAGCCCCAGCTGCCGAACGCGTCGTCGAGCTCGTCGCGCTCCTCGCGCCGGCGCACCACCTCGCGCAGGTCGCGCTCGAGCTCTCGGGAGAGGTCGCGCATCCGGTCGCCGCGTTCGCGCAGGTAGGTCTCGTCGACCTCGATGTCGGGCCACTCCCGATCGAGTCGCGCGTCGATCTCGCGCGCGACCTCGGTCCAGGCCGCGTCACGGGCACCCTCGGCCAGCTTCGAGAGGTACGCCTCGTCACCGCGAAGTTCTTCGAGGCGCTTCGCGACGGCGGCGTTCACCTGTTCGCGCAGTCGCAGGTTCCTGGCATCCGCTCGACGGTAGTCGTGCTCGTTCGCGGCGCGCCCGTCGCGTTGAGCGGCGGCTTCGCGTTCGGCGGCCGACCACTCGGCGACCTCGTCGGTCTGGCGCACCAGTTCGTAGAGCACTTCGCGCGCCTCGGCCGCAGCCCGTGCGGCATCGAACGGCTCGTCACCCCGCAGAGCCCTGACGATGATGCGGTTCTTCAGGTCCATCCGTGCCGCGGACTCGGCCACCAGTAATCCTTCGGCGAATGACTCCGCGAACGTGAGCGGCTCCACCGCGGGCAACGCGGCGCGGTCGAACGGGGCGAACCGCTTGCGTTTTCGCGCCGGCTTTCGCCAGAAGCGCCACATCAGCCACCCACCTTCGCCATGCGTGCGTTCGATCCGCCGCACATCACCCGATCGTCGGATCGCTCGAGCCGCCTGTGTCGCTGCGGCCGCCTTCGAGCCTACCGATGCGCCGTCGGGCGGTGAACTCCGCGCGGGCGCGAACGCGGACGCGGACGCGGAAGCGGAAGCGGAAGCGGACGCGATCAGCCGACATGGCGGGGAAGCGCCGTAGGTCACTGTCGGCAGGCGGAGCTACCCTGCCGACATGAGCGGATGTGGCATCGTGCTGACTGACGGGCGCCGCTGCGACGCACCGATGGAGTCGGGCGCGCCGCTGAATCTCTGCGAAGAACACCTGATCGTCGCCTACGACTGGATCGCGCGTGGGGTCGGCATCACCGACCTGCTACCGAACCCGTGCGCCGCCTGCGGTTCACCGGTCGGCGTGCGGTATCCGTCGGGGTGGATCTGTGCCGAATGCGAGTGGCGGGTCGGCGAGGTTCCCGACGTCGAGCTCGAGCGACCGGCTGTTGAGGTCGTCTACTACATCCGGTACCGCGACCAGATCAAGATCGGCACCTCGACCAACCCGCGACTCCGGCTCGCGAGCCTGCCGCATGACGAGGTACTCGCCTTCGAACGCGGCGGACGCGTGCTCGAACAACGTCGGCACGTGCAGTTCGCTGCGCACCGCTTCGCCGGCACCGAGTGGTTCGCGGTGCACGATGCGCTGCTCGCGCACATCGCCGAGCTCGGCGCAGGGGTCGACGACCCGTGGGTCGAGTACGGCCGCTGGGTGAGCCGCCGACTCGCGCTGCGAACGTAGGCGCCAGTCGCGTGCTGCGTGCGTGCGCCAGTTCGGGTCGCGTGCTGCGTGCGCGCCGGTTCGGGCCGCGCGGCTGTGCCGCATGCGCCGGCTGTGCCGCGTGCGCCGGCTGTGCCGTGCGCGCCGCATGCGCGGGCGCCAGCTCGCACCGCATGCGCGGGCGGCAGCTCGCACCGCGTGCGCGGCCGCGGGTCCTGACTTCGTGGGTGCGCTTCGGCTCGCACCGCATGCGCGGGCGCCGGTCGCGGACTTGACCGACGTCGGCTCGCGGTGCGCGTAGATGGGCGCCTCTCTGCCGACGCCGGGCACCTTCTTCTTCCGCCCGACGCAGGGAACTCGGGAACTCGGGAACTCGGGAACTCGACAACTCGACAACTCGGGAACTCGGGAACCGAGGTGCGGAAATAGAGACCATGTCCCGAGGAGTCCGGAGCGGTTGACGAACGTCCGAACGGCTTGTGGGCGTGACAGCGCGGGCCAGAAGGCGCGGACCCGAAGGCACGGGCCAGAAGGCGTAGACCCTGATAGCTGCCGACGCGAAGGAGGCGGCAGGGACTCGAAGAACGGCCGCGTCGACCGCGGCGGCACGATCAGGGGCAGCGCAGCTGCGTGCGTTCGAAGGAACGGTCGATTTCGTGCTTCGACATCGGGGCTCCGCAGAGCGGGCACGCCGGCGGTCGACTCGGGGTCGGCTCCTCGTCGTAGGGCCCCAGCGGCGGCGGTCCGATGTACGGCAGCAGACGCGCATTCAATCGGTCGATGAAACCGGCGTACCCACGTCGGCCTCGATCGGCGCCGCCGAGAGAGGAAGTCATATTGATTAGTGTACTAATGATTTGTCCGCGCCATAATAGAGTCATGGACGATCGAGTGGCCGACATCGCCTCGGAACGGGCCTCCGACGCGGCATCCGTTGACCTGCTCGCCCTCGAGAACCAGGTCTGCTTCGCGCTCGCGATCGCGGCGCGCGGCGTCATCGGCCTGTACCGGCCGATCCTCGAGCCGTTGGGGCTCACGCATCCGCAGTACCTCGTGATGCTCGCCCTCTGGCAGCGGACCCCGCGCACGGTGCGCGACCTCAGCGACGCGCTCCAGCTCGAGCCGGCCACGCTCTCGCCGCTGCTCAAGCGCCTCGAATTCCAGGGTCGCATCACGCGTCAGCGCAGCACGCGCGACGAACGCGCGCTCGACGTTGCGCTGACGGATGCCGGCCTCCGTCTTCGCGAGCAGGCGCTCACGATCCCGCCGCAAGTCGTCGAGCGGCTCGGCATGAGCCTCGACGAGCTCGGGCACTTACGTGACCGGCTCACCGAAGTGATCGGCGCAGTGCAGCGCGCCGACTGAGCGCCCACCGCTCGGTCAAAGTACCCACCGCGCCGACTGAGCGCCCACCGCTCGGTCAGAGCACCCACCGCGCCGACTGAGCGCCCACTGCCCGACCAGAGCGCCCACCGTTCGACCCGCGCGCCCCGCTCGTCACGCGTCTGGATCGAACCCCGCGATGCGCCCGTCGGTCGAGGCGTACTTCACGATGAGGCTGCAGTCCTTGCCGCCATAGCCCTCACCGATGAGCCGCTCGAACTGGTCGAGGGCGAGGCGTGCCGCGGGGAGGTGCAGCCCGGCGTCATCGCCCGCGGCGAGCGCGAACGACAGGTCCTTGTCGGCGAGTTGCGTGGTGAACGTCGCGTCGAAGTTGCGGTTCGCGGGACTCGTCGGCACCACACCTGGAACCGGATACCACGTGCGCAGCGGCCACGAATCACCCGACGACACCGATGCGACCTTGAAGAACGTCTCGGGGTCGAGCCCCAGCTTCGCCGCGAGTTGCGAACCCTCGGCGACGCCGAGCAACGACACGAACAGCATCAGGTTGTTGGCGAGCTTCGCCGCGATGCCCATCGTCGGGCCGCCGACCGCGAAGACGTGCCCGGCCATCGGCTGGACGAGTCCGGTCGCCTGTGCCACGGCGTCGTCCTCGCCGCCGAGCATGAACGTCAGCGTGCCCGCGGTCGCGCCGGCGATACCGCCCGAGACCGGGGCATCCACGAACCGGAAACCCCGGTCGGCGGAGGTCTCGTGGCAGAACTGCGAGGTCTCGACGTCCACGGTCGACGTGTCGAGGAGCAGCGCGGTCGTGGGCGCGGTCGCCCACACCCCGCCTTCCCCGCCGAGCACCTCGCGCACGTGCTCGCCGCGTGGCAGCGACGTGAACACGGCGTCGGCCCCGGCGACCGCCTCGGCGATCGTGGCCGACACGCGCACGCCACGCTCGGCCGCCGCTGCCCGGCACGCCGCATCGGGGTCGACGCCCCGCACCTCGTGCCCGGCCGTGACGAGGTTGCCCGCCATCGGACCGCCCATGTGTCCCAGCCCGATCCAGGCGATGATCGCCATGGCCCCTCCCGACATCGTGGACGCGAAGCGCGCTCGGTGCGATGCCCTCCGGCGTCGACGCGTTGCCCGCGATTCCCACGATACGGTCGCGGCATCCGCCCGGCAACGGCGCGAATGAAGCGCACGTAGCGGACTGAGTGCACGGATGGCGCTCGACCCTCGAACTGCGAGTCGATCCCACCAGTGCACGACGTGCGCATCGAGGCGAGCGGATGCCGCGACTACGCCATACCCTCCGCGGTCTGCTCGAGCACGCTCTTCGGGCGCTCACGCTGGGTCGCGATCGCCGTGCCGGCCGCCCCGCAGACGATCGCGATCGCGGCGAGCTCGACGAGGCTGAACGACTCCGACAGCACGAGCCACCCGAACAGCGCCGCGATGGCCGGGCCGGTGCTCGTGATGATCGAGTAGATGCGTGGGCTGATCCGGCGCAGGATGTACGTGTCGAGGCTGTACGGCAGCGCCGACGCGAGCACGCCGACGCCGACCAGCAACCCGATCACCCGCCAATCGATCGCGGCCGCATCGAACGTCGCGATCGCGAACGGCAGCAGCAGCACGAGACTCACGATGCTCGCTACCGTGAGCCCCTCGAGTCCGGGCAGGCCGACGGCGACCCTACGCGTGAGCACGATGTACGCCGCCCAGCAGGCGGCAGCGGTGAGCGCGAGCGCCACGCCCCACGGGTCGATGGCCGCGGCATCCGACGAACCTGGTCCGATCAACAGCACGACGCCGACGCCGGCGGCGAGCGCGCACGCCACGTCGAGGATGCGCCGCGAGGTGGCGAGCGCGATCGCGAGCGGCCCGAGGAACTCGATCGTCGCCGCGATTCCGAGGCCGAGCAGGTGCACGGACTCGTAGAACGTGACGTTCATGAGGGCGAGCACCACGCCGAGCGCGACGGCGGGCCACAGGCGGCGCCAGGTGAGCTCGGTCCGCTTCGGGCGGTAGAACGGCAGCACCGCCGCGACCATCACGACCTGGCGCGCCGCGACGACCACGAACGTGCCGACCACTGGGATCACGAGTCCGGCCAGTGACGAGCCGAAGTTGATCGACACCTCTGTGCCGACCTGCGTCGCTGCGCCTGCGAGCCGTCGGCGGCGGAGCGCGGCGTCCGGCGGGTGACCCGGCGCGGCGTCCGGCGAGTGCGCCGGCGCCGCGTTCGGCTCGGGATTCGGCTCGGCGGTCACCAGACGACGATACGCCGCGTTGCGGCATCCGCTCGATTCGGCCTGCTCTCGCCATGCGTCGCGAGAACATGCCGTCAGCCGGCGAGTTGCTCGCGGAACGCGCGCGGCCCACCGGGTACCGCGCGAGCGGATGCCGCGGCCGCGACGAACCCGTCAGGACGCACGAGGTAGACGAGCCCCGATTCGAGCCGACCGTACGGATCGGCCGGGAACGCGTGCCACTCGAGCCCGAGCGACTCGGCGATCGCCTGCACCTCGGGTTCGTACACGCCGTACCCGTGCACCTGCCAGGTCATCGAACGGAGCGCGTCGAAGTTGTCGCCGGTCCACTGCAGGCGGCGGCCCACGACGGGGTCGCGACGCGAAAAGGCGCGAGGCGACATCCGGTAGTGGATGCGCGTCTGCGAGAGGTAGCCGAACACGCGTCCGCCGACGATGCGCGGGAGCAGGCGAACGCCGATCGGCCCGATGACCGGGAGGGCGCGTCCGCGCAGGAACCGCGCGAACCGCGACTCCGAGGTGACGTTCGCGAACAACTGGTCGGTGGTCGCGACGAGTGTCCTGCCGACCGGCCGGCGCTCGGCTTCAAAGCGGTCGAGCCGGCGATCGGGCATGCCGCCGACGATCACGTCGGCGAGTGCGCAGGCGAGGTTGTGGGCCTCCTGCAGGCCGGTGTTCATGCCCTGCGCACCGACCGGCGAATGGATGTGGGCGGCGTCGCCGACCAGGAAGCACGGACCCTGCCGGAACTTCGCAGCCAACCGATGATGCACCCGGTACGTCGTGAACCACGAGGCCGCGCCGTACTCGATGCCGAACTCGCGGCGCAGAAGGGTGCGCACGTCCGTCTCGTCGAGCGTGCCGTCGGCGCCGAGGTCTTCGTCGCGCACGACGCCGAGCAGGCGCATCCGCGTGCCGCCCATCGGGAAGGCGAGCAGGAAGTGCTCGAGCGTGAACCGCAGGTTGATCGCCGCGTCGGCGAGGCCCGTCACGTCGCCGGCATCCGCGATATAGAAGGTGTACGCGTTCGTCACGCCCTCGAACGGGATGCCCAGCGACTCACGCACCGGCGAATGCGACCCGTCGGCGCCGACGCAGTAGCGGGCGCGCACGGTCACCTCGCCGTCGGGGCCGGAGAGGGTCGCGGTGACGGATGCCGCGGGCTGCGCCGCGTCGGCGACGGATGCCGCGGGCCGCTCCTCGGCGCCGGATGCCGCAGCGTGCAGATCCTCGGCGCCGGAGGCCGCAGCCCGCGACGCGCCGGTGGCCGCCTCAGCCGACGCGCGGTCGGTGGCTACCGCAGCCGGCGCGCGGTCGGTGGCTGGCGGTGCGGGCTCCACCTCGAGCCGATCGAGCGCATGGCCCCACAACACCGGGCGGCCGGCATCGGCGAGCGCGTCGGCGAGGAGCCGCTCGTTCCGGCTCTGTTCGAACACCGAGATCTCGGCATACGGGGAGATGCCCTCGCCGATGGCGCGCAACTCGACGCGCCCGAACGCACGACGACCAGCGCCGGGCACGACCGCCACTGCCGGCGAGCGCTCTGCGAGCACCCGATCGATGAGGCCGAGTTGGTCGTAGATCTCCATCGACCGGGCCTGCACGCCGAGCGCTCGGGACTCGCGCGTCGGCCCCGCCTTGCCATCGACGATGATCGCATCGACGCCGAGCTTGGCGAGGCAGTACGCGAGCATGAGCCCGCTCGGCCCAGCGCCGACGACGAGCACGTCGGTGCGGAGCTCGTTCGGAGCGTCCTGCGCCATGCCTCCACTGTCGCACCACGCGGCGCTGCCGTCGAGGAGTGGTCGGAACTGCCGCCGCAACCGCCGCAACTGCCGGAAGTGCCGGAAGTGCCGCGAGAAAGCTTGCCAGCGCGGAATGCCAGTTCCGCCTCATCGGTCCAGCTCCCCGCACCAACCCAGCTCGCTGCACCATCCAGCTCCGCCGCACCATCCAGCTCCCCCGCACCATCCGGCTCCCCGCACCATCCAGCCCTCAGCACCGATCGAGTGCCGCCTCCACGATGAGGCGGAACTGGCACACCCGATCCACAAGGTTTCAGCGCCACTCAGAGCACGATCTCGTCAAGACCTCGACGCGGCGCCATCCGGCCGCCGCGATCGAGTCCCCCTCGATGAGGCGGAACTAGCACACCCGATCGAGAAGGTTTCAGCGCTACTCATAGCATGATTGCGTCAAGAGAGGAGAGGCGGCGCCATCCGGCCGCCGCGATCGTCGGCGGCATCCGGTCGGCGGCGATGAGGTCGGGCATCGTGAGACCGGTGATCACGGCGATGTCGACGATCGGCACCTGGAACGTGCGGAACGGCCCGAGCGGCGGCGCCTCACCCGCCGCAGGTTCGCGCAACTCCCCCGCGTCGACGAGCGGCGACTGGTCGACGACGAAGCCGATCGCCGCGAGCCGGCCGGGTTCGTCGGCGAGCACAGCGTTCCAGGCCGCGATCTTCCAGAACCGCAACGGCACCCGGATGCCGCGATACGGCGGATCCCCCGCACCCAGCACCGGTGCCGTGAACACGCTGAGCCGAAGCCGATGTGCCCGGGCGTGCTCGAGCACGTGATCTTCGAGGCCGAGCCAGAGCTCCTTCGACTGGTTGAACGCCGACGCCTGCGGGGCCGCGTTCGTGTACCGGAAGGTGTCGGAGTTCGCCCGAGCCGCGACCTCAGGGCTCCCCCACACCGGGTCGCGCCTGCGTACGAGATGCCCGCGATCGAGGTCGTTGCGCGCATAGACCTCGGGTCCGGCCTGCCAGTCGGCGGGAATGCGGTCGTCGAACTGCCACTTGTCGCCGCGCTCCACCTCGACGAGCGCGGCGCCGTCGACATTCACACCTGTGACCCGCGCCAGCCGTCTCGCGGTGTCGAGCACCACGGTGAAGTGCACGTAGTCGAGATCAACAACTGCGTCGAGCTGAACAACGGCGTCGAGCTGAACAACGGCGTCATCGAGAGCGACAGCCGCGTCGAGATCAACAGCCGCGTCGAGCCCGACGGATGCCGCGGCCCGATCCCTGAGGTCGCTCGAAGGGTCGCGCACCCGCGGCATCGCCGCGCTCACCCCGAGGAACTGCTCGTCGAAGCCCATGCCTCCACTCGACCACGAACCGCCGACGCTCGCGACCGCCTGAGCAGGCGCGTCAGAGGATTGCATTGTTCGATCCTGTCTTGGATGGGGTCGATGGCGAATCCGTCGCACGGTGGAGACCTGCAATCCGATCGTGCCGCGCGCAATCCGATCACCCCACGGCGCCGAACTTCAGGTGGCGGGTGCTGTTCGTGCTCGGGATGCGGGGGCCGACGTGAAGACGGGCAAGACAGGCACCAGGCGGTTCTGGGCGTGGGCCGCGCTCGCGGGCATCGTGAGCGCCGGAGCGTTCCTCGCCGCCGCCGAGCTCGTGGCACTGGCAGTCGCCCGTGACGGCAGCCCGATCCTCGCGGTCGGCTCGTTCGTCATCGACATCGTGCCTCAGCCGTTCAAGGAGTTCGCGATCGCCACGTTCGGCGAGAACGACAAGCCCGCGCTGCTCGTCGGGCTCGCGCTGGCGGTGGTGGTCGCGGCGGCCGCCTCAGGGGTGCTGCAGTTGCTGCGTCCTCCGCTCGGCGTGGTCACGCTCGGCATCGCCGGGGCGTTGTCGGCCGCCGCGATCGTCACCCGTGCGGGTGCCACACCGCTCGCATTCGTGCCGCCGGTCGTCGGCACGATCGTCGGCAGTGTCCTGCTGGTCGTGCTCGTGCGGCGGCTGCGCGCCTGGCGCGACGCCGTGGCGGCCGGCCAAGCCGGCCAAGCCGGCGCAGCCATCCCCGCCAGTCCCGCCGACCACCACCGAGGCCCCGCCGACCCCGCCGACCGCCCCGGCCCCGCCGACCCCGCCAACCCCGCCGCGCGCCCGACTCCCGCCGTCGACCGGCGCGCGTTCTTCCGCATCACCGCCATCACCGCGGCATCCGCCCTCGTCATCGGCGTCGGCGCCCGCGTCGCGAACGCGACCACCTCGTCGATCGCCGCGGTGCGCCGCGCTCTGAAGCTCCCCGCGCCGCAGTCGACCGTGGCGATCCCGGCCGGCGCCGATCTCGACATCCCCGGCATCAGCCCGCTTTTCACGTCGAACCGCGAGTTCTATCGCGTCGACACGGCACTCACGGTGCCCTCCGTCGACCCTGCAGCATGGCGGCTCACCGTCGACGGCATGGTCGACCGCCGTGTCGAGCTCAACTTCGACGACCTCGTCGGCATGGGACTCGACGAGTACGCCATCACCCTCACCTGCGTGTCCAACGAGGTCGGCGGCGAGCTCGTAGGCAACGCGAAGTGGCTCGGTGTGCCGGTGCGCGACGTGCTGCGCCTCGCCTCCCCCTCGCCCGGCGCCGACATGGTGCTCTCGCGCAGCGTCGACGGCTTCACGGCGTCGACACCGCTCGAGGCACTCACCGACGACGGCCTCGACGCGATCCTCGCGGTCGGCATGAACGGTGAGCCGCTTCCGGTCGAGCACGGGTTTCCGGTGCGCATGGTGGTGCCCGGCCTCTACGGATACGTATCCGCTACGAAGTGGCTCACCGAGCTGAAGGTCACCACGTTCGCCGCCGACGAGGCGTACTGGACGCCCCGCGGCTACAGCGCGAAGGCGCCCATCAAGCTCTCGTCGCGCATCGACACCCCCCGGATCGACAAGGCCGTCACCGCAGGGCCGACCACCATCGCCGGCGTCGCATGGGCGCAGACCGTGGGCATCGAGCAGGTCGAGGTGCAGGTCGACGACGGCGCCTGGCAGCCCGCAACCCTCTCGACCCCGATCAACCACGACACCTGGGTGCAGTGGTACCTCGAGTGGGACGCCACCCCCGGCACCCACTACGTCGCCGTGCGAGCGACCGACCGCGACGGCACGCTGCAGGCCGAGGAGCGCACGCCCATCGCCCCCGACGGATCGACCGGTTGGCAACGCACGCTCATTCGAGTGAGCTGAGCGTCGCTTCAGACCAGGATGTCGCCGGCCGACTCCAGCGGTCGCCAACCCACGACCGACCGAGGCAGGTGCTCGGCCGCAATGAGTTCGGGCATGACGAGCCCGGTCAGCTCGGCGATGGCCGCCACCCGCACCTGGAACGTGCGGAACGGCCCGAGCGGCGGCACCGCGCCCGGCGCACGCGGCGCGCGCGGCAACGTGTCGGTGTCGATGAGCGGCGACTGGTCGACGACGAACCCGGTCGTCGCGAGCGCGTCGCCGGTGTTCCAGGCGGCGACCTTCCAGAACTTCAACGGAATCCGGATGCCCCGGTACGGCGGATCCTCGTCGCCGAACACGGGGCCCGTGAACACGCTCAGCTTGAGCTCGTGCACCCGCGCGTGCTCGAGCACGTGGTCTTCGAGCCCGACCCACAGCTCCCGCGACTGGTTGAAGTCCGACGCCTGGGGCGCCGCGTTCGTGAAGCGGAACGTGTCGGTGTTCGCCCGGTCCGCGACATCCGGAGCGCCCCACACCGGGTCGTTGCGCCGCACGAGATGCCCGCGGTCGAGGTCGTTGTTCGCATAGACCTCGGGCCCCGCCTGGTGCTCCGACGGGATGCGCTCGTCGAACCGCCAGCGGTCGTCGCGCGGAACCTGCATGAGCCTGGCGCCGTCGACGTTCACGCCCGTGACCGCGGCGAAACGTCGCGTCGTATCGAGCACGACCGTGAAGTGCTCGTAGTCGAGCTGGACGACTGGACCGAGCTCGACGGATGCCGCAGCCCCGGCCTGCGGCACACGCGGCATCGCGGCATCCACCCCCAGGAACCGCGGGTCGAATCCCGTGACCGCCTGCACCAGTTGCCCGCCGACCTCCGGAGGATCCGCGGATGCTTCAGGGTTCATGATGGCCTCCCGTGAGTGTTCCTCATCTCGTTGTACACCCGTGCCGGCGCGACCGGGTCAGGGATGGCCCCGACCCGGTGCTTTGATGGACCCAGCAACACGAGAGGATCACCCATGTCGTCACAGGCCACCCGCATGCACGCCGTCACCGACGAGACCACGCAGATCGTCGACCTCGTGCTCGACTATTCGCGTCGCCGCATCCTCTCGAGCGATACCCCACTCGACAAGCCCGTCGCGGAGTCCGAGCTGAGGCGGCTGGCCGGCCGCACGATCGACGAGCGCGGCCTCGGTGCGCGTCGTGCCCTCGCCCTCTTCGAGCACGTGCTCGCGCCGGCCTGCATCACGACCGATCACCCGCAGTACCTCTCGTTCATCCCGACCGCACCGACGAAGGCGGCGACCGCGTTCGATCTCGTCGTCTCGGCGAGCGCGGTCTACGGCGGATCCTGGCTCGAGGGCGCCGGCGCCGTGTACGCCGAGAACGAGGTGCTCGCCTGGCTCGCCCGCGAGTTCGGTCTGCCGGCCACCGCCGGCGGCGTCTTCGTGCAGGGCGGAACCCTCGGCAACCTCTCGGCGCTCGTCGCCGCCCGCGATCAGGCCCGAGCCCGTCTCGAAGAACGGGGGTCGGATGCCGCGGGCCGCTGGAAGGTCGTGTGCAGCGCCGAGGCGCACTCCTCGATCGCGTCCGCCGCTCGTGTCATGGACGTCGACGTCGTGCCGGTGGCCCCCGGCGACGACGGGATGCTGCGGGGCGACGCCGTGCGGGCGGCACTGGCCGAGCACGGGGCATCCGTCTTCGCCGTGGTGGCCACCGCCGGCTCGACGAACTTCGGCATCGTCGACGACCTCGCCTCGATCGCGGCCGTCACGAACGAGTTCGACGTCTGGCTGCACGTCGACGGGGCCTACGGGCTCGCGGCGATGCTCTCACCTCTCGCGCGCGACCGGTTCGCGGGCGTCGAGCACGCCGACTCGCTCATCGTCGACCCGCACAAGTGGCTGTTCGCGCCGTTCGACGCGTGCGCGCTCATCTA
>DASSBT010000161.1:0-3230 GCA_035698465.1 Agromyces sp.
CGGCCGCTGCTCGCCGGTGAGAGCGACCAGACCTCGAAGCTCTCGCGCGAGCACATCGTCGCGCACACCGTGCCGGGGCTCGTCGTGGTGGCCGGCGGCAAGTGGACCACCTACCGGGTGATGGCGAAGGACGCGATCGACGCGGCAGCAGACGCCCTCGATGGGCGAGTGCCGCCATCGACCACGCAGGACATCCCGTTGCTCGGGGCGGAGGGCTACCAGGCCGCGTGGAACAAGCGCAGCAAGATCGCTCGAGCGTTCGGCGTGCACAAGGTGCGGATCGAGCACCTCCTGAATCGATACGGCACCATGACCGACGAGCTGCTCGACCTGATCCGCTCGGACCCATCACTCGGCGAACCGCTGCCGGGCGCCGACGACTACCTCGGGGTCGAGGTCGTCTACGCGGCATCCCACGAGGGGGCGCTGCATCTCGACGATGTACTCGCCCGCCGCACCCGCATCTCGATCGAGGCATGGGACCGCGGGGTGTCGGCCGCACCGGTCGCCGCGAAGCTCATGGGCGGTGTGCTGGGCTGGGACGACGCCCGCGAGTCGCTGGAGGTCGAGCGCTACCTGCAGCGCGTGGCTGCCGAGCGCGCCTCGCAGCAGCAGCCCGATGACGAGTCCGCCGATCGCGTGCGCCTCGAGGCACCCGACATCGTGAAGGTCGACTGAATCGGCGCCGGTACGCTGCCACGTCCGACGGCGTTGCTCCTGACGGTCGGGGCAAGCACCCCAGTTCGGGGGGAATCGACCGGATTCGACCGTACGTGTGCATACGATGGCCTCACACGCCGCCATCCCTGGTGGCGTGTTCCATGTCGTCTGGGGAATATTAATGAGAAAGACTCACAATGGTCGTGGGTTCGCGGCCGTCGCGATCGGTGCACTCGCGGTCGCCGGTGTGCTCGGCTCGGTCGCGCCCGCCAATGCAGCAGACCTCGAGTACGTCACGTCCATCGCACCCGACGAGAGCTCCTATCTGGGGTGGCATGAGGGTTACGACAACGCGACGCCGGCATTCGCGCTCCGCTGGGACGGCCTCGAGCTCGGACTCGGTGCCAACTCGCAGGTGCTGAACGGCCTCGTCGAAACCGGCGCACCCGGTCTGCCGACGACTGGCAGTGAGCTCGGCGCACTCATCACCGCGTCCGAGACAGACGTGCTCGAGGGCGAGACGTTCCTCCAGGTGCCGGTGACGTGGAATGGCGGATGGTCGACCCTGCGCCCGGCCGTCGCGGCCACGGATGCCACGGGCACGCACGCACTTTCCGACATGTGGATCTCGAGCAAGCCGCTCGGCGCTATCGGCGCCAACACTGCGGTCGCCCTGAGCGCGCTCCTCGACGAGCTCGATGCGGCGGGCGAAGTCGCCTTCTCGGGCTTCGGCGTGCTCTCGACCTCACCGGCAACCGTCGCGTCCCTGACCTGGGACGGCACCACGTACGCGTTCTCGCGCTCGATCGCGACGATTCCCGTCGGCTCGACCGTGCACGTCACCGCCGGCGAGATCCGCCCCGACGAGTCGACCTACCCCGGTTGGCACGAGGGCTACGACAACGACACGCCCGCGTTCTCGGTGACCGAGGTGGGGCTTTCGCTCGGCGACGGCACGAAGTCGCAGATCATCAATGGCTTCGACGCCCCGCTCGCCGACGCTGATCTCGCCTCGCTCATCACCTCGGCAGGGGTAGCCGTGACCAGCGGCGCCGTGCACTTCCAGGTGCCGATCTTCTACGGCCCCGATTCGGCATTCGCGACGCTTCGCCCGGCCGTCGCGGGTTCCGCGTTCGCCATCGGCGACCAGTGGGTGTCGAGCCGCGACATCCCGGCCACGGCCACGACCCCTGCGATCGCGAAGAACACTCCCGTCGTGCTCGGTGACCTGATCGATGCGATCGAGGCCAACGGTCAGGTGCAGGTGCTGGCGTTCGGTGTGCAGGCCGACGACCCGGCGATCGTCACCACCATCACGTTCAACGGCGTCGAGTACTCGTTCCTGCCGGCCCCGGTCGTGCCCTCCGACACCACGACGACCGGCTCCGGCACCGCGGCGCTCGCCGCCACCGGGTTCGAGGGTGCGTGGATCGCTCCGATCGGCGCGCTCGCGCTGGCGCTCGGCGCAGGGTTCGTGATCGCGGCCCGTCGCCGCGCTCGCCAGTCCGCGTAACAAGCACTGAGCACACGAGGGGGCGTCGATCGACGCCCCCTCGTTGCCGTTCGTGGCACGCGTACGAACGCATCGCTATCGTGACAGTCGACTGAATCGGCGCCGGTAGACTGGTGCAGACGCACTCGAGACCGAGGAGCCCGCGCACATGGTTGACGTCCGTCGGGTTGATCTGCCCGGACTCGGAGTCCTGCACTCCATCGTGACGCACGACGCACTCGAGATCTCGGTGGTGGCCCACCGCACTGGAACGAGCGACCTCATCGTGCGCCGCGACGACGAGGAGACACCCGTCGTGACGGCGCGCCTCGAGAACGACGAGGCGCGCACCTTGGCGGAACTGTTGGGCGGAACGCGCATCATCGAGTCCATCGTCGACCTCGACGCGATGCCGGGCCTGCCGATCGGCTGGGTCGCGGTAGAAGAGGGCGACCGCGTGGCCGGCCACGAACTCGGTTCGGTCGACGCGTTCCCGGCCGAGGGCGTGCAGGTCATCGCGGTGGTCCGAGGCGATGAGGTGCACGCGTCTCCGGCGCCCGAGTTCCGCGTGGCCGCCGGCGACATGCTCGTCGCGGTCGGCGCGCCGCATCGGCTGGCCCACGCGTTCCGCGCCGCGAGCGGACCTCGTGACGCGGCCGAGGAGCACGACGCCTGATGCTGCAGATGATGCTGCGCCCACGATGGGTGCTGGCGCTCCTCCTCGCCCTCGGCATCGCCGCGGCATTCGCCCTGCTCGGGCAGTGGCAGCTCGAGCGCGCCGTCGAGCAGGCCGAGGTGATCGAACGGCCGACCGAAGATGTGCTGCCCTTCGCCGACGTCGTCGCGCCCGGTGTACCGACGAAACAGGTGGCGACCGGCCAGCGTGTCGAGGTCACCGGTGAGTTCGTGCCGGGCGACACGGTGCTCGTCGACGGGCGCCTGACCGATGGGGAGTCCGGCTACTGGGTGGTCGCGCATCTCGAGGTGACGGATGCCGCTCCAGGCGGCCTGCCCGTCGCCCTCGGGTGGGCAGCCGACCGCGACGCCGCGCGCGACGCGGCCGAGCGCTTCGATGCGG
>DASSBT010000162.1:0-11790 GCA_035698465.1 Agromyces sp.
CTGCGAGCACGAGCACACCCATCATGATGAGTGAGAACCCTGAGAATCGGATGCCGCTGAGCCACCCCGCGCGCGCGGAGCCGGGCGCGGAGGCAGTGGTCTTGGTCGGGTCTGCCTTGGAGGCGCCGGTCTTGCCTGCGACAGCCTTCACCGAACTGGCCTTGCCGGTACCTGCCTTAGCGGTGCCGGCCTTAGCGGTGCCGGCCTTGCCTGCACCGGCCTTGCCTGCGCCCGCCTTGCCGGTGCCGGCCGGACGCTTCGGAGGCTGCGGTGCGTCGTGTCGCATCACCCCTCCTCACCGACCCGGCAGACGCGTCGGGGGCGACCTCACGGCCGCCCCCGACACCCGAACAGGCTTCAGGCCGTGAATCGGGGGAACGCCGTGCGGCCGGCGTACACCGCGGCCTCACCGAGTTCTTCTTCGATCCTCAGGAGCTGATTGTACTTGGCGACTCGCTCGCTCCTCGCGGGCGCGCCCGTCTTGATCTGACCGCAGTCGGTCGCGACGGCGAGGTCGGCGATCGTCGTGTCCTCGGTCTCGCCGGAGCGATGCGACATCACGGCGGTGTAGCCGGCGCGCTGGGCCATCTTCACGGCGTCGAGCGTCTCGGTGAGGGTGCCGATCTGGTTGACCTTCACGAGGATCGAGTTGCCGACGTGCCGCGCGATGCCATCGGCGAGTCGCTTCGGGTTGGTGACGAACAGGTCGTCACCGACGAGCTGCAGCTTCGTGCCGAGGCTCGTGGTGAGCTCGGCCCAGCCGTCCCAGTCGTCTTCGGCGAGCGGGTCCTCGATCGAGATCAGCGGGTACGCGTCGGCGAGCTCGGCGTAGTAGGCGTTCATCTCGGCCGCGGTGCGGTCCTTGCCCTCGAAGCGGTACACGCCGTTCTCGAAGAACTCGGTGGCGGCGACATCCAGGCCGAGCGCGATGTCGGTGCCGAGCGTGAAGCCGGCCTTTCCGATCGCCTCGGCGATGAAGTCCAGCGCGGCGCGGTTGTGCTCGAAGTCGGGTGCGAAGCCGCCCTCGTCGCCGAGGCCGGTCGACAGGCCCTTCGACTTCAGCAGGCTCTTGAGCGCGTGGTAGGTCTCGACGCCCCAGCGCAAGCCCTCGGAGTAGGTCGGTGCGCCGATCGGCAGCACCATGAACTCCTGGATGTCAACGCCGGTGTCGGCGTGCGCGCCGCCGTTGATGATGTTCATCATCGGCACGGGGAGCACGTGGGCGTTCGGCCCGCCGAGGTAACGGAACAGCGGCAGGTCGGCCGAGTCGGCGGCGGCCTTCGCGACGGCGAGGCTCACGCCGAGGATGGCGTTCGCGCCGAGGCGGCCCTTGTTCTCGGTGCCGTCTGCCTCGATGAGGGCGGCATCGACGAGGCGCTGGTCAGCGGCATCCAGGTCTTCGATGGCTGGGCCGAGCTCGTCGAGCACGGCGTCGACCGCCTTCTGCACGCCCTTGCCCAGGTAGCGGTCGTCGTCGCCGTCGCGCAGTTCGTACGCCTCGAACGCACCGGTCGACGCGCCCGAGGGCACGGCCGCACGCGCGAGGGAGCCGTCGTCGAGCAGCACCTCGACCTCGACGGTCGGGTTGCCGCGAGAATCGAGAATTTCGCGAGCGCCTACAGCTTCGATGAATGCCACAGTGAACTCCTCTGTGATGGGGTGTGGGTGCGTCGGACGACTCCGTCGTGATCCGCCAGTCAGTCTACTGACGCGGCCGCCGGCCCGACATTCGATGGCGGATGCCGCGGTGCGTACGCCCCGTCCCGCTCTCCGACACCGAAACGTCGCACATGCACGGTGCAACCCTGCATCCGCGCTTTCTCGACTCAAACGGCGACACTGCCTGCGATCATCCGCCCGCGCGACGAGCCAGCAGATCGCGCACGCCTGCGATGAATTCGGCGCGGTTGGCCTCGAGGTCCTCCGCTGTCACCTCCACCACCCACCAGCCGGCCGCAGCGAGCTCGCGGCGTCGTCGCACGTCGTCCTGCCATCGGCGCCGGTTCGTCCTGTGGGTGTCACCGAGGTACTCGAGCGCGATCCGCTGTTCCGGATATGCGAGATCGGGATGCACCACCCGCCCCGACGGCAAGCGAACCGGTCGGTTCGGTACCGGCTCGGGCAGACCCGCGTCCACGAGGGTGAGCCTGAGGTGCGTCTCCTTCGGCGATTCCGCGCCCGCGCGGATACGCGGCAGCGCGGCCGCGATCGTTCTCGAGCCGCGCCGCCGGCCCCATCGCGCCGCGGCATCCCGCAACTCGTCAAGCGTTGCGAGCGCGGCGGTGCGCACCTCTCCGCGGCGCGGCTCCGTCACGATCGCGTCGCCGAGCGCGACGAGGTCGTACACCGACAGCTCGTTCGCGAGTTGGCACCACAGGTGCGCCGGCGCGACGACCGGTAATCCGTCGTGCAGTACGACGGGCGCTGTGCCGGATGTCGCGTGGCCGACCACGCCGCGACCGCGCGCCCGGGCGACGCCGGGTGGAGCGAGCACGTGCAGTGCGTCGTCATTCTCAGGCAGCGGCAGATGGAACAGCGCCGCTGCCGTGGCGTGCGTGAACGCCTCACCCGGGCGAAGGAGCGGCTCGTACGCCCGACACAGGGATGCTGCATCACTCAGGTCGAGGCCCATTGAACGGACCGCGGTGAACGGACGCTGCACGTCCGACGCCCGCAACCGTCCACGGCTCGCCCTATGGAAGTCGTGCTCACGCACGTGGAACGCGGCGCCCGTGAGGTGAGGTGCAAGCGGGGCACGTCGGGTCATCCCCTCACCCTGCCCAATCGGATGGAGCAGCGTGCGCAGCTCTCCACAGGACCGGCCCTACATCACGCGAGACGGCGCAGATGGCTGGTCCTACCCTGCATCTCCGCCGTCTCGATCGACGATCTGCGCTCTGCGCTCTACCGTCAGTACCAGCGGCGACGGCGTGACTTCCCTCGGATCGAAACGGCGCAGATCGTCGGTTCCACCGTGCATGTGGGACGTTTCGGTGCGGGCAACCGCGCGATCTGCGGGGCGCGCGCGGAGCGGGCGGGCCGGATCATGGGCGACCGGAGGATGGGCCGACACGGGCACGCAGAGGGAGCGCCGACACGGGCACGCGAAGCGACGGCCGCAGCCACGCCCGGAATGCGTGCCCGGCTACGCGCCGAGGTCGCGGAACTCGAGCGACGCGGCATCCGTCGTCTCGGGGCCGACCTGCGCGAAGGCGTCGAACCCGTCGGCGGTCACGCGGTCGAGCAGGGCGCGCAGGTTCTTCACGCGGCGCTCGAGGCGAACGCGGGTTCCGGATGCCACGAGCTCGCGTTTCAGCGCGAGCAGCGTCGCCGCCGGGACCTCCGCACCGTGTACGAGCACGACGGCGCGCGGGCGCGCCTCATCGCGCACCTCGAGCAGGTCGACGATGCGCTCGAAGCCGATCGAGAAGCCGCACGCCGGCACCTCCTGGCCGAGGAATCGCCCGATCATGTGGTCGTAGCGTCCGCCACCGCCGAGCGAGTAGCCGTAATCGGGGTGCGCGATCTCGAAGATGGTGCCGGTGTAGTAGCCCATGCCGCGCACGAGCGTGGGGTCGAACTCGATCGCGGCGCCCGGCAACGCGTCGCGCAGGTCGAGGAGGTCGCGGTACGCCTCGAGGTCGAGCCAGGCGGGCGGCTCCGCGCCGTCGCCGGACGGCAGCGCCCCGGCGCTGGCCTGCGACGTCTCGCGCTCGAGCAGGTGCCAGTCGGCGGCGGCGAGCGCCTCGAGTTCGGCCGCGACATCCGTCGACCCGTCGGAGACGATGCCGAGCTCGCGCAGTTCGGCCGCCACTCCCCCGGTGCCGATCTTGTCGAGCTTGTCGATCGTGATGAGGGCGCGTTCGCGCAGCTCGTCGGGCACGCCCCACGAGCCGAGGATGCCGGCGAGGATGCGCCGGTCGTTCAGCCGGATGACGCAGCCGCCGAGCCCGAGGGCGTCGAGCGTCGCGACCGTCGCAGTGAGCAGTTCGAGCTCGGCGAGTGGCCCGGCCTCGCCGATGATGTCGATGTCGCACTGCACGAACTGGCGGTAGCGGCCCTTCTGCGGGCGCTCGGCTCGCCACACCGGGGCGATCTGGATCGCCCGGAACACGGGCGGAAGCGCCGCGCGGTGGGTCGCATAGAACCGGGCGAGCGGCACCGTGAGGTCGTAGCGCAGGCCCAGGTCGGCGAGCGAGAGTGCATCTCGGGATGCCGCGGCCGCCGCCAGGTCGTCGGGCGTCAGGCCGCGCCTCATCACGGCGAAGGCGAGCTTCTCGTTGTCGCCGCCGAGACCCGCGTGCAGCCGCCGCGAGTCCTCCATCACCGGAGTCTCGATCTCGTCGAAGCCGTGCGCCGCGTAGACGCCCCGGATCACGCCGAGCGCGTGCTCGCGGCGGGCCTTCTCGGCGGGCAGGAAGTCGCGCATGCCGCGCGGAGGGGTGACGGATGCGGCCATGCCGACCATTCTTCCAGCACGCAGGCGTTCGCCCGCGCCGCCCGCCCCCTACCCGAACAGGTCGAGGTCGACGCCACGCATCCGTGCCGCGCGCTGCAGCGCCTCGGCCTCGTCGATGCCGACGGCGAGGTACACGTGCAACCCGTCGGCGTCGTCGCGCACCAAGTACTCGTAGTCGGTGGTGACGATGACCTCGTCGTTCGCGTCGAGGTAGCTCCAGCGCACGCGCACGGTGGAGATCCGATCGGTGAGGGCGCTCACGGCGCGCAACTCGGGCACCGCCGACTCGAGCCCCAGACGGCGGTAGAGCGGATACGACGTCGCGAGGCCCGCCGCCATGTCGGCACGGCTCTCGAGCGCGCCGGCGAAGTCGTCGGTGATGATCATGCCCGGCAGCCCCCAGAGCCGTGCGGTCGCGTCCGCGTCGAACTCCCGGAGTGCGGCGGCGTAGTCGTCGAAGAACTCCGCGAGCCGCTCCGACTCGATGCCGATGGAGTTCGCATCGATCCCCATGTGAGCCCTCCTCGGTGTGAGCCCTCCCCGTGCCCCCGACGGTACGCCGACCGCGCGGCATCCGCGAGCCGATCCGACCGGCGAGTCGGCCCGTCGCGGCCTTCCGCGCCGCCGCTAGACTCGACCGATTGCTGGCTGCGAGGAGGCATGGGTGGGCGGAATCACGGTCGAGCACGTGGCGAGGTCGTTCGGTGAGGTGCACGCGGTTCGCGATGCGACGTTCTCGGTCGAGGCGGGCCACGTCGCCGGGCTCATCGGTCCGAACGGCTCGGGCAAGACGACCCTGCTGCTCATGCTCGCGACGCTGCTCGTGCCCGACGCCGGTTCGATCCGGGTCGCCGGGCATGATCCGGTCGCAGAGTCGCGAGAGGTGCGCGCCCGCATCGGCTGGATGCCCGACGCCCTGGGCTCGTGGCCCAGCCTGACCGTACGTGATGCGCTCGTCACGAGCGGCCGCATGTACGGAATGACGACGGATGCCGCATCCGCTCGCGCCGCCGAACTCATCGACCTCGTCGACCTCGCGCCGCTCGCCGACCGGCCCACCCGGGTGCTCTCGCGCGGACAGAAGCAGCGCCTCAGTCTCGGCCGTGCGCTCGTGCACGACCCCGACGTGCTGCTGCTCGACGAGCCGGCGTCGGGCCTCGACCCCGCAGCGCGCGCGGCGCTGCGCGAGCTCGTGCGCCGCCTCGCAGGCGAGGGCAAGACCGTGCTCGTGTCGAGCCACGTGCTCGCCGAACTCGAGGAGATGGCCGACACCGCGGTCTACCTGGCAGGAGGGGTGACCGCAGCCGCAGACGCCGTCGAACGCGCGGGCCGCAGCGAACGCCAGTGGCGCATCCGGTCGCTCGACGCGTCGCGGCTCACCGCGGCACTCGAGGCGGCCGGGTTCGGCGCCGTCGCCCGCATCGACAACCTCGGCGCGGTCGTGCCGCTGACGAATGAGCCGGATGCCGCGCAACTGCTCGCGCACCTCGTCGGAGTCGGAGTGCCGGTCTCGTCGTTCGCGCCGGCGGTCGGCGACCTCGAGCACGTGTTCCTCGACCTGAACCGGGCGGGTCCTCCGCCCGCGGCATCCGCCCCCGAGCCGGCCGCGCCGATCGACGGGGAGGCCGGAGCATGAGCGGGTTCCTTCAGGGCATGTGGCTCATCGTCACGCTCGACCTCAAGCAACGGGTGCGCGGCCTCGCCTGGTACGTGCTGCTCGGCGTGTTCGTGCTGCTCGTCACGATCGTCACGGTGCTGCTCGTGCTCGCGACGAACGCGTGGGACGACGGCGGCGGCGGCGTCTTCTCGACGATCGTGTTCTTCGTGCTGCTCCTCGGCACGCTCGTCTCCCCCGCGCTCTCGGGCAACGCCATCAATGGCGAGCGCGACGCCGGAACGCTCGCGACCACGCAGGTCACCCTCGTCACGACCGCGCAGCTGATCGTCGGCAAGTGGATCGCGGCGTGGCTCACGGCGTTGGCCTTCCTCGCGGCATCGCTGCCGTTCCTCGTGTTCGCGGTGGCCCTCGGCCACGTCTCGGCGGCGACGATCGGCATCTCGACGATCGTGCTCGCCATCGAACTCGGCGTGGTCGCGGCGATCGGTGTTGGGCTCTCGGGCGTGATCACGCGCCCGCTGTTCTCCGTGACGGTGACCTACCTCGTGATCGCGGCGCTCAGCATCGGCACGCTCATCGCGTTCGGCCTGGGCGGCGTCGCGGTGCAGAGCACGGTGACGCAGAAGTACATCGGGGTCGACTGGGCGCAGTTCGACGAGAACGGCATGCCGCCCGACGGCGGCCCCGTGGACTGCCTGCCGCCCGAGACGCGCATGTACCAGACTCCGCGGTTCGACCTCGTGTGGGGTTTCCTCGCCGCGAACCCGTACGTCGTCGTGGCGGATGCCGCACCCGGGTCATTCGACGCGCACGGCAACCCGCGCGACCTGTTCGGTTGGATTGCGGTCGGGGTGCGCGGGGCGCAGCAGACCCCCGAACTCGATTCGATCGTCGACGACTGCACGGGATGGACCCCGAACGGCCAGTATCCCGGGCAGGACTTCGAGACCCCGCGGGAGATCTACGACCGTGCGGTGCCGTCGTGGTTCGTGGGCCTCACGATCCACGCACTGCTCGGCGCGGGCGCGCTGCTCTGGGCATGGAAGCGCACCGAGGTGCCGGCCCGGCGCCTGCCCGCCGGCAGTCGCGTCGCCTGACGTTACGCCCCCGCGGCGCTCGACGCCTCTGCCGCGCGCACGTCGTCTTCGAGTCCGCGCACCGCGTGCCGCAGCGCGCGTTCGGCGTCGAGCCCCTGTGCACGAGCGGATGCCACGAGCGCGAGCAGCGTGCGGCCGAGCTCGTCCTCGGTCGATGGTGAGGGCGTCGTCGAGGGCGAGGGCGCCGAGGAGGGCGCGGTCGACATCGAGATCGAAGTCGAGGGCGCAGCGGTGCCGGGGGCGGCCGGCGCAGCGGCATCCGGAACCGCATCGACTGTAACGCCCACCTTCTCGGCCTTCCCAAGCACCTTCTGCGCGAGCGCGAGCGCGGGCATGCCGCGCGGGATGCCGTCGAGCACGCTCGTGCGGTGCGGCTTCTCGTCGGCCTTCAGCTCGTCCCAGAACGAGACCACGTCGTCGGCGGTCTCTGCGGTGCGGTCGCCGCCGAAGACGTGCGGATGCCGCGACACCATCTTCGCCGTCATGTGGGCTGCGACATCCTGGATGTCGAAGTCCTCGCCGGCCGTGTGCGCGGCGATGTCGGCGTGGAAGAGCACCTGGTAGAGCACATCGCCGAGTTCCTCGATCATCTCGGCTCGGTCGCCCGACTCGATGGCGTCGATGAGCTCCCAGCTCTCCTCCACGAGGTATTGCACGAGTGACGCGTGCGTCTGGTCGGCATCCCACGGGCACCCGCCCGGCGCCCGCAGCAGCGCGACGGTCGCGATGAGCTCGTCGAGGGCCGTCGTCTCGCGCTCAGTCGACGTGCTCGTGGCGGAAGATTCGGTCATGGGTTCAGGCTACGCGCCGCCCGATAGGATCGAACGCGGAGTGCCGGGAAGTCTGGTCGGCCGGCGAGGGATCGCCGTCACCGCCGTCCACGCGCCGCATCGCACCGATTCTGCTGCGACGGGCGCCGCCGAAACCAGGGGTCATATGAACGTCCTCCGCTCCGAACGCTGGGCCGCCGCCCTCCTGCTCATCGCCGCCGTGCTGGGTCTCCTCGTCGCGAATCTCCCGTTCGGCCCGTCGCTCATCGAACTGAAGAGCGAGCACATCGACCTGGCGTGGCTCGGGCTCGACCTCTCAGCCGGTCACTGGATCAGCGACGGCCTGCTCGCCGTCTTCTTCTTCATCGTCGCGGTCGAGCTGCGACGCGAGCTCGTGATCGGCGAGCTCAACAGCCTCTCGAAGGCGCTGCTTCCCGCGATCGCCGCCATCGGCGGCGTGATCGTGCCCGCAGCGATCTTCCTCGGGTTCACCGCAGGCACCGACACCGTCGACGGCTGGCCGATTCCGACCGCCACCGACATCGCGTTCGCGCTCGGTGTGCTCGCCATGTTCGGCCGATGGATCCCGACGCGCGTGCGCGTCTTCCTCCTCGCACTGGCGGTTCTCGACGACCTCATCGCGATCCTCATCATCGCGTTCTTCTTCACGGCCGACGCCGATCTCGCCTCACTCGGCTTCGCCGCCATCGCGATTGCGCTGTTCGGCGCGGTCAGCCGTGTGATGAAGCCGCGCTCCGCGTGGATCCTGTCGCGTCGCCCGCAGTGGCCGATCGTCATCGTGCTGGTGGTGCTCTGGGTGATCGCCTGGTACTTCGTGTACCAGTCGGGCGTGCACGCCACGATTGCGGGCGTCGTCCTCGGTCTCGTCATGGCGCGCCGGCCCGCCGGCCGCGCCGTGCACGTGCTCGAGCCGTGGTCGAACGGCATCATCCTGCCGCTCTTCGCGTTCTCGGCCGCGATGGTGGCCGTGCCACAGGTGCGTCCGAGCGAGCTCGACCCGGCGTTCTGGGGCATCCTCATCGCGCTCCCCGTCGGAAAGATCGTCGGCATCATGTTGGCGGGCGGGCTCGGCGGGCTCGTCGCCAGGCGCCGGTCGGGTACTCCCCTCACGCTCGCCGACCTCGCGGTCGTGGGCGCCCTCGGTGGCATCGGCTTCACGGTGTCGTTGCTCATGAACGAGCTCGCGTTCGCCGAGTTGCCAGAGGTCGCCGACGAGGGCACGCTCGCGGTGCTGCTCGGCTCGGGCACGGCGATCGCCATCTCGGCGCTCGTCGTCACCCTTCGCTCACGGCACTATCGACGACGTGGTGAACACGCGGGCGTGGGCGGCGCGTTCTCGCGGTGACTCGCCTGCCTCAGGCGGTGGCGGATGCCGCCTGCGCGGGCTCCGGCACGGGGAAGATCGCCGTGACGAGCTTCGACACCCAGTCGACGAGGTCGGCGTCGCCCGGTAGTTCGCCGCCCGGCATCGGGAACGGCACGAGGATGACATCGTTCTGCGCAAAGGTCTTCGCACCCGGATAGAGGCGTTCGAGTCGCACTCGACGCGAGTCGGGGATCGTCGCCGGCGCGATACGCAGCTTCGATCCGGTCGCGATGACGTCGGAGAGCCCCGCGAGCTGCGCCTGCCTGCGCAGGCGCGAGATCGCCACGAGGTTCTGCACCGCGTCGGGCGGCGTGCCGTACCGATCGACGAGCTCGTCGAGCACCGCGTCGATCTGGCCGTCTTTCGCAGCGGGGCCGCTCGCCGCCGAGAGCTTCTGGTACGCCTCGAGGCGCAGCCGTTCGCTGTCGACGTAGTCCTCTGGGATGTGCGCGTCGACCGGCAGCTCGAGCCGCAGCTCGGTCTGCCCCTCGGCCACATCGCCACGGAAGGCCGACACCGCCTCGCCGATCATGCGCAGGTACAGGTCGAAGCCGACGCCCGCGATATGCCCCGCCTGCTCTGCGCCGAGGAGATTGCCCGCCCCGCGGATCTCGAGGTCTTTCAGCGCCACCTGCATGCCGCTGCCGAGCTCATTGTTGGCGGCGATCGTGGAGAGGCGGTCGTGCGCGGTCTCGGAGAGCGGCTTCAGCGGGTCCCACAGGAAGTACGCGTACGCCCGCTCACGGCCACGCCCGACCCGTCCGCGCAGCTGGTGCAGCTGGGAGAGCCCGTACTTGTCGGCGCGATCGATGATGATCGTGTTCGCGTTCGAGATGTCGAGGCCCGTCTCGATGATCGTGGTCGAGACGAGCACGTCGAACTTGCGCTCCCAGAAGTCGACGACGATCTGCTCGAGCACGTGCTCGTTGAGCTGGCCGTGCGCGACGGCGATGCGTGCCTCGGGAACGAGTTCGGCGAGCTGGGCCGCGACCCTGTTGATCGACGAGACGCGGTTGTGCACGAAGAACACCTGCCCCTCGCGGAGCATCTCGCGGCGGATGGCCGCGGCGACCTGTTGCTCTGAGTACGGCCCCACGAACGTGAGGATCGGGTGCCGGTCTTCGGGAGGCGTGGCGAGCGTCGACATCTCGCGGATGCCGGTGACGGCCATCTCGAGCGTGCGCGGAATCGGTGTGGCGCTCATCGCGAGGATGTCGACGTTGGTCTTGAGCTTCTTGAGCTGGTCTTTGTGCTCGACGCCGAATCGCTGCTCTTCGTCGATGATCAGCAAGCCGACGTCTTTGAACTTCACCTTCTCGGTGAGGATGCGGTGCGTGCCGATCACCAGGTCGACGGTGCCGTCGGCGAGGCCCGCGACGGTCTCGCGCACCTCCTTGTCGCTCTGGAAGCGCGACAGCGCACGCACATGCACCGGGAAACCGGCGAACCGCTCGGTGAACGTCTCGAAGTGCTGCTTCACGAGCAGTGTGGTGGGTACGAGCATGGCGACCTGCTTGCCGTCTTGGATCGCCTTGAACGCCGCGCGCACGGCGACCTCGGTCTTGCCGAAGCCGACGTCGCCTGCGAGCAGCCGGTCCATCGGAATCGGACGCTGCATGTCGGCCTTGACCTCGTCGATGGTCTGCAGCTGATCGGGTGTCTCGGCGAACGGGAACGCCTCTTCGAGCTCGTGCTGCCACGGGGTGTCGGGACCGAACGAGTGGCCCTTCGCCGCCATGCGCGCCGAATAGAGCTTCACGAGTTCGACCGCGATCTCGCGCACCGCCTTGCGGGCGCGACCCTTGGCCTGCGCCCAGTCGCTGCCGCCCATCTTCGAGAGCGCCGGCGCCTCGCCACCGACGTAGCGGCTGAGCAGGTCGAGCTGGTCGGTGGGCACGAAGAGCTTGTCGCCTGCATGGCCGCGCTTCGAGGGCGCGTACTCGAGCACGAGGTACTCCCGTACGGCGGTGGGCTGCTGCTGGATGCCGGCGGTGCGGCTCGGACCGGTGGGGCGCGAGCCCGTGGCGACCTCGCGCTGCACCATCTCGACGAAGCGCCCGATGCCGTGCGTCTGGTGCACGACGTAGTCGCCCGCCTTGAGCTGCAGCGGGTCGACGACGTTGCGGCGCCGCGTCGCGAGCTTCTTGCCCTGACGTGCGTCGTAGCCTGCGGCGCGCCCGTAGAACTCGGCCTCGGCGATCAGGCCGAGCTTCGCCTCAGGTACCTCGAATCCTCGCGCGGCGTCGGCCTGCACGAGGTAGGCCACACCGGGCTCGAGCTCTCCCGGCACGGACTCGGCGATGCGCGCGGCCAGTCCCGCCTCGGAGAGCACGTCGCGTGCTCGTTCGACCAGGCCGTGTCCGGCGGATGCCACGACCAGGCTCCACCCGTCATGCAGGCGCCCTGCGATGTGATCGACAGCGCCCGAGACGTTGCCGGCGAAGGTCGGCATGGCGTTC
>DASSBT010000163.1:0-6645 GCA_035698465.1 Agromyces sp.
GCTGCGTGTATCGCAGCGTCGCCACGCCCTGCTCGGTGCGCGTGGTGCGCCACACCGCACGGCCCGCATCGACGTGGAACGTGGGGTCGCCGGGCCCCCGCCGCAGTGATCCGATCGTCTGGATGAGATCGGTCGGATGCCGCGGACTCCAGGTCAGGGCATGTTCGGCGATCACGGCTCCAGTGTGCACCACGCGCCTGACAGCGGCACCGCGCCGGCGGCTACCGCTCGCAGCCGTCGCCGGTCAACCCCCTGACGGAGCTGCGAAGCGTTCTCTACGGTCGGAGTCAGGACCGAGCGAGGGAGCCTGCCATGACCATGACCGCCGAAGCCGGAATGGGCACCGTCACCCCGGCCATTCCCGCTGCATCCGTGCGACCCATGGCCCTCCCGCGCCCGCGCGGCCCGGTCAGCGAGGCCCTCATCGCGCAGCTGACCGGCCCAGAACACGCGCCCGTGGGCGGACTCGCGGTCGCCGCGACCGAGGGGCTCGCGGCATCCGATGACCTGCTCCTCGACGACGACCTGCAGCTCGCACTGTTCCTCATGTACGAGCTGCACTACGGCGGGCTCGAGGGCGTGCCCGAAACCTGGGAATGGGACCCGCGGCTGCTCGCCGTGCGCGTGCCGATCGAGCGGGAGTTCGAGAACGCCCTGCGGCATGCGATCCCGCAGCCGACAGCGACGCGCGGCGTGCCCGAGGCACTCTTCGCGCTCGTCGGTACGGCAGACGACGGGCCGGGCCTCTCCGACTTCGTCGAACGCGACGCGACTGCGGAACAGGTGCGCGAGATCCTCGCCTGCCGCACGATCTACACGCTCAAGGAGGCCGACCCGCACAGTTGGGCCATCCCGCGGCTGCGTGCACGCGCGAAGTCGGCGCTGGTCGAGATCCAGGCCGACGAGTACGGCGGCGGACGCGCCGAGCGCCTGCACGCGACGATCTTCGCGAAGGCACTGCGCGGCGCTGGACTCGACGACCGCTACGGCGCATACGCCGATCAGGTGCCGGTCGAGGTCTACACCTCGATGAACCTGATGTCGCTGTTCGGGCTGCACCGGCGGCTGCGTGGCGCGATCGTCGGACACCTCGCGGCCTTCGAGATGACGTCGTCGCTGCCGTGCCGTGCCTTTGCGAACGGCCTTCGCCGGCTCGGGTTCGGCCCTGAGGTCACCGACTACTTCGACGAGCACGTCGAGGCCGACGCGGTGCACGAGCAGCTCGCCGCGCGGGACTTGGCCGGGTCGCTCGCCGAGGACGAGCCGGGCGTCGCGAACGACATCATGTTCGGCGCGGCGGCGTGCCTCGCCATCGACGGGCGACTCTGGGGCAGCCTGCTGCAGCGGTTCGAGCGCGGCGAGTCGGCATTGCGGGAGCCGCTGTCATGAACGCCGCGGCATCCCCTCACCCGGCGTCGATCACGGCGTGTCCGGATGGCCCGCTGCTCGTGCGCGGCGAGCTCGCGCTCATCGACGAGAACGGTGAGCCCGTGACGCCGAACCGGCGCACCTTCGCGCTCTGTCGCTGCGGGGCGTCGGCGATCCGGCCGTTCTGCGACGGGTCGCACAAGATCGTGGGATTCCACACCACTCCGCCGGCTCGCACGCCGTCCGTGAGCTTCGACGAGCCGTGATGGGCACGGCGGGCGACCGCGACGGCCGCCCTGCTCGCCCATCAACTGCCCACGACTACGACACTGATGCTGCGTTGGCATCAGTGTCGTAGTCGCCACGTTGCAACGCTCGGGGGGTGGGCCGCGTCGCCGCGGCATCCGCCCGCACGCGCCGCGGCCCGAAACTGCGCACCCGCAATCGTGAAGACCTCGCGGTCGCGGGCCCCGAAGAGTACTGTCTCGATCGCCGGGACGAAGGGGACGACGTGGTCAGCGACACTGCAGGCGACCCGACTCGAGCTCGGCGCATGCCCTCGCGAGAGCCCGCCACCGATCGCGACCCCTCCCGCGCGCACTGGATGGAGCTGTTCTTCGACCTGATCTTCGTTGCGCTCGTCGGCCAGCTCGCCCACGGGCTGCACGAGCACCCGACGATCCCGAGCCTGCTGCTGTTCATCGCGCTGTTCGCCTCGGTGTGGTGGTCGTGGGTGAATCTGACGTTCGCGGTCAACGTGATGCCCTGGCTCTCGCTGCGACAATTGGCCGGCGTGATGGTGGCTGCGATGTTCGCGCTCGGTGCGATCGCCGTCGCGGCCCCCGAGGCGACGACAGACCGCGCGTGGTTGTTCGCCGCAGGCAACGCCGCGCTGCGGTTCGTGCTGCTCGGGCTCTGGATCTCGCAGTCCTGGGGGAACGGCACGGCATCTCGCATCCGGGTGACGACCTACAACGGCGTGACCGCGGTGCTCTGGCTCGCATCGATCTGGGTGCCGGCGCCGTGGAACTTCGTGCTCTGGGGCGTCGTGATCGTCGTCGAAGTGACACTCCTCATCGCCAGCAGCGCGAGCTGGGCCGACCGTGTGCTCGCCCGCCTCAACGTCGAACACCTGTCGGAACGCTTCGGCCTGCTCATCGTGATCGTGCTCGGCGAATCGGTGCTCTCGATCGTCGCCGCGCTCAACGACGCCTGGGCGCTCGAGTCGGGTCTCACCGCGATGCTGGGGCTCGGCGCGATCGCACTGCTCGCGTGGTCGTTCTTCCGCTACGGCACCGGCGCCATGGAGGAGGGGCTCGCGAGGTTGCGGGCGGCGGGCGACTTCCGCGCGATCCGCGACACGGTGGGCTTCCTGCCCTTCCTCGTGGTCGTCGGCGTCACGGCCGTCTCGGGAGCGCTCTACAACGCGATCCAACATCCGCATGCCCCACTGCCACTCGCCTCGGGCATCGCACTCTGCGGCGGCATCGCGGTGTTCTACCTGACGAACGCGATCATCTCGGTGCGCTTCGGCCGATCGCTGCGCTCAGTGTTGCGGTGGGCGCTGCCCGCGCTGGTGCTCACCGCCGGGCTTGGTCTCGCCGCAGTGTTCCTTCCGGCGAGCGCGGTCATCCTGTGCACGGTCGTCGTGCTCGCGATCATCGTCACGTCGGCCGAGCTCGCTGAACGTCGGCGGCTCGCCGCGGCATCCCTCGCAGGCTGAACGCACCATGCGCTTCGGAACGCTCGACTTCACCCCAGCCCTCGACTCCCCCTCGCCGCTTGCGACGCCGGCCGCGCACGACCGACCGGGCGATTTCAGGTGAGCGGGCCCGGGTCACTCGTCCCACGTCGTTCGCCGAAGTGCAGCCGACAGCGGGCCTGGTACGACTCGACCCCGCCCACGTGCTCGGCGGTCGTGACACGCGCGTCCGCGACGTCGTCGGCGGAGACGCGTTGATGGAACGCGGCATCCCTCCCGCAGACCGCGCACACGGCCGTGAGCTTCGTGACGTCCTCGGCAAGCGCCATGAGCGATGGGAGCGGCTCGAAAGGGCGTCCGTCGAAGGTCACGCAGAGACCGGCGACGACCACCGACATCCCGGTGAGCACCAGCCGGTTCACCGCCGGAACGAGCTCCGTGCCGAAGAACTGGGCCTCGTCGATCGCCAGCAGATCAAGCTTGCGATCGCCGACCAGCCCAACCAGCGAAGGGACGTCCGAAACCGAGCGGGAGGCGATGCTGAGCCCCGAGTGCGAGGCCACTCGACCTGCGGCGTGCCGATCGTCGAGCGCGTGGTTCACGACCTCGACGGCGAGTCCGGCAAGCTGCGCGCGGCGCACCCGTCGCAGCAACTCCTCGGATTTCCCGGCGAACATCGGGCCGCAGACCACCTGGAGCCGGCCGTCCATGTCTTCTCTTCCTCGCTACTCCGTGATGCGTGCAGCGTCGTGTGCGTTCGACGTCGCGGTCGCGTCGCCCGCGTCGCCCGCGGCGGGCCCCTCGACGCGGATGCCGTCGTCACCGAGGCCGAGGTCGGCGATGGCGGCGCTCGCGACTGGCGAAGTGCTTCGGATCACGCCGCCGGCCGCCGCACCGGCCGCCGTGCCGCCGACAAGCGAGCCGATGAGGTCGCGCAGGCCGACGCCCATCGTCGAGGTCAGCATCGCGTCGACCTCGGTGATGCCCGAGACGGCGTTCTTCGCGAGTTGCGATGCGCCATCGGTGGAGACGACGGTGAGCTGGTCGATGTTCGACATCGGAGCAGCGAGTTCGCGGGCGATCAGCGGCAGCGCGTCGATGATGCGCATCTGAAGGAGCGCTTCCGACTGCTGGGCGACCGCCTCGGCCGCCGCCTTCGTGGCCGCCGCCTCGGCGGCACCCCGCGCGTGGATGGCCTCGGCCTCGGCGAGCCCCTCCGCCTTGAGCGCCTCGGCGGAAGCGGTACGGGCGATGCGGTCGGCGTCGGCGGCGATGCGCACGGCCTCGGCGGCGGCCTCTGCCTCGACCTTCACCTTGTAGGCGTCTGCATCAGCGACGGCCTTGACCTCGGAGTCGAGCTCGGCGGCGCGGAGGGCGGCCTTCTTCTGCGCGGTGACCTCCTGCTGGGTCACGACCTCCTGCTGCGACAACGCCTCGGCGAGCGGGCGCGCTGCGGCGGCCTCGGCCATCGCCTTGTCGGTCTCGCGCTGCAGCTCCGCCTTGCGCTGCGCCAGGCCCGCCTCGCGCTCGGCGACGGTCTGCTCGGCAGCGATCACGGCCTCACGTGCGGCGCGCTGAGCCTCAGCTTCGGCGATCTCGGCCTGCTTGCGCACCTTCGCCTGCTCGGCGCGGCCGAGGTCGTCGATGTACCCGTTGGTGTCGGAGATGCCCTTGATCTCGAACGAATCGACGTCGAGGCCCTGATTCGCCAGCGATTCGCGCGCGACACCGAGCACCGAGGCCGACAACTCGTCGCGGCGATTGATGATCGTGAGCACGTCGGTGGCGCCGATCGAGGCGCGGAGCGACCCCGAGAGCACCTCCTGCGCGAAGATGTCGATGTTCTTGTCCTGCCCGAGGAAGCGCTGCGCCGCGGCGCGGATGGCCTCGGCGGTGTCGCCCACCTTCACGATCGCCACGGCGTCGACGTTCACCGTGATGCCGTTGCTCGTCTGCGCCTCCGCGCGGATCTCGATCGCGCGCGAGCGCAACGAGAGCTTGTGCGCCTTCTGGAAGAACGGCATGATCCAGACGCCCTGGCCGTGCACGACGCGCTGGCCCGACTGCTCGGTCTCGGCGCCGTCGACGATGCGTCGCGTCGAGCGCTTGCCGGTGACGACGATCGCCTCGTCGGGCGACACGTTGCGGTAGAGCACCTTCGCCCAGATCCACAGCACGACGACGGCGACGATGATCAGCGCGATGATGCCGATGAAGGGCGTGAACAGGAAGTCGAGCACGGGGGTTCCTCTCGAAGGACGGGCGGGGCTGGTTCAAGAATGTCAGACTGGGCTCATGTGCGGACGCTTCGCGAACGATGCCAAGGTCGACGAGATGATCCAGGAGTTCGTCGCGCAGGGCAACGACTACCGAGACTGGCGGCCGCAGTACTCGCTGGCCCCCACGCAGGTCGTGCCGATCGTGCGCGAACGGCAGAACAAGGAGACCGGCGAGATCACCCGATCGATCGATGCCGCGGTGTGGAACTTCCATCCGTCGTTCATGAAGGAGTCGAAGCGGCCGCAATTCAACACACGCATCGAGACGGTCGCGACCAATGGGTTGTGGAAGGGCGCGTTCGCGTCATCCCGCTGCCTCGTTCCGATGCGCGGCTACTACGAGTGGACGGGCGAGCCCGGCAACAAGCAGGCGTTCTTCCTGCACGGCGAGCAGCCGATGCTCGCGGCCGCCGGCATCTACACCGCGCGCAAGGTCGGCGACGAGTGGGAGGTGTCGACGTCGATCATCACCCGCGAGGCTCGGGATGCCTCGGGCGAGGTGCACGACCGCATGCCGGTGTTCCTCGAGCGCGACGTCTGGGACGAGTACTTGGCGCCGGTGAAGCTCGACGACGCAGGCAAAGAGGAGATGGTGGCGCTCCTCAGCGACGAGTCCGAGAAGGTCGCCGCGTCGATCACGAGCTACGAGGTCGACCGAAAGGTGAACAACACCCGCACCGTGAACCCCGAAGACCCGTCGCTCATCGAGCCGCTCAGCTGAGCTGAACCGGCGGTGAGCGCCACGGCGAGCACCCTCCCGTCGCGCGTACCCCGAGGCGGCGTCGCCGGTCCGTCAATCGAGGACGGCGTACGCCTCGAGCTCGACGAGGACGTCAGGCTCGAAGAGGAAGTCGACGCCGATGACCGACACGGGAGGCAGCGGCTGCGGGAGTCGCAGTTCGTCGGCGACGAGCTCGATTCCGGCCATGAAGTCGCCGAGCTGCTCCGGCGCTGACTGTGTCACGAAGAAGCGCAGTCGCACGACGTCCGCGAAGGTGGCGCCGGCACCCTCGAGGCCGCGGGCCGTGTTGCGGAGCACCTGCGCGACCTGTCCGGAGAGATCACCCGTTGCGATGCGATTCGCATCGCCGTCACGGGAGATCTGGCCCGCCACGTGCACGTGGCGGGTTCCGGTTCCAATGGCGACATGGTGATACGGAACGGGTTGCTTCAACAAGTTGCGCCGGGCCATCCCGCTGATCGGGCAGAAGTCGCTCACGGCGACGCTGCGTCGCCTCGAGCGGAACGGCATGATCGAACGCGTCGTCCTGCAGTCGCGACCGGTCGCAGTCGAGT
>DASSBT010000164.1:0-7162 GCA_035698465.1 Agromyces sp.
TCGTGCATCTCGCGGGCGATGCGGGCTCGCTCGATCGCCGCGGCGAGCTCAGCCTGCTGGTCGCGCTCGCGCGCGAGGTCGTGGGCGCGGGCGATGAGCGCGTCGAGGTAGCGGCGACGGTTGCCCACGGTCACGCCGATGAGCGTCGCGATGAGCATGAACACCACGAAGGCGATCGAGGAGCTGAGTGCGTCGAACTCGAACGGTTCGACCACGAAGGCGCGTCGAAGCCAGACCGAGAGGTACGACGCGAGTGCGCCCACGGCGACCGACAGGCCGAAGCCGATCCATGCGGCGCGCGGCGACTCGTAGACCGCGAGTGCGTAGAGCGCGAGGAGGATCGCGAAGGTGTCGATGGATCCGGATGGCGCAGAGGCGAGACACGCCAGCATGCCGAGCGCCAGCACCACCCACGGATACGAGCGACGGAACAGGAAGAGCGCGATCGTCGCGGCGAGCACCGCCGACGACTGGGCGACGACGAGCCACACCGGGAGCCCTTCGAGGGCGCCCGTCACGATGACGGTGATGAGCGTCGGGACGCCGTAGATGCCGGCGATCAGGCCGTCGGCGATGCGCGGATGCCGCGCCCAGAACTGCCGGATCACTCCGGGCGGCTTGGGCAGACGAAGTTCTCCCCCGGCTACCGAAGCCGGGTAGCCGGGGGAGAGCGGTGCGTCCGTCATGGACTGGACTCTACGCGTCCCGTCGCTTCAGGAGCACCGTGGCGCCGGCGATGGATGCCCCCACCCAGCCGAGCACGATGAGGAGGTTCAGCCAGAAGCCGAACCCGTCGGCGGTGGCCTCCGCCGTCGTCGAGGTGAACATGTTCATGCCGGCGATCGAGAGGAGGTAGGGCAGGAGGTCCTGCGCCCACTCCGCTGGGATCATCTGGAACACCGTCGGGACGAGCAGGATGAGGCCGAGCACCGCCGCGATGCCGCCGGCACTCGAACGCAGCATCGTGCCGACACCGAGTGCGAACACCGCCACGAGTGCCAGGTAGAGCGATGCTCCGAGCAGCGGCAGGAACACGGCCGGTTCCGTCAGGCTCGCCGACACGTCGACACCGGCGAAGACGAGCGACGTGACGACGTATGCGCCGAGTGTCGCGACGAGTCCCACCACGTACGTGGCGACGAAGAGCACCACGGCCTTCGCAGCCAGTGCGGGCAGTCGCATCGGCACCGCAGCCAGCGTGGACCGGATCATTCCGGTGGTGTACTCACCGCTGATCACGAGCACGCCGAGCACCCCGGCGACGAGTTGGCCGAAGTAGACGCCGAACACCGATGACTGCACGATGAACGAGAGCTGTTGGTCCGCGGGCGCCGCCGCGGCATCCGTACCACCGCTCATGCCGCTCGCCATGCTGAGCGACATGATGAGGGCCATGCCGAGCGAGATGGCGATCACGATGAGATACGACCAGGTCGTCGAGCGCAGGCTGCGGAACTTGATCCATTCCGAGCGCAGCACGCCCGCGAAGCTCAGCGTTCCGCGTTGGTCGAGCTGGGCGAAACCGCGCTGCGAGGGGTGCGCGGGAGTCGGGGTGATCGCGGTCATCGGACGGCCTCCGTACGGTATTCGACGGCGTCGGAGGTCAGGGCCATGTAGGCCTCCTCCAACGACGCACTGAGTGGGGTGAGTTCGTGGATGGCGAGTCCGTGCTGGGCGGCGAGATCGCCGATTCCGGATGCCGCGACGCCGGTGATCTCGAGCACGCCGGCGTCGGAGCGCACGACCGCAACCTCGGGCGCGGCGAGCAGGTCGGCGAGCTGCGAGGAGTGCGGCGAACGGACGAGTACGCGCGGCCGGGTTCCGCCCGCGATGATGTCGGCGACCGGTGCGTCCGCGATGATCTCACCGCGCCCGAGCACGATCAGGTGGTCGGCGGTGAGCGCCATCTCGCTCATGAGGTGCGAGGAGAGGAAGATCGTACGACCCTCGGATGCGAGGTGGCGCACGAACTGGCGCACCCAGAGCACGCCCTCGGGGTCGAGGCCGTTGACGGGCTCGTCGAGGATGAGCGTGGCGGGGTCGCCGAGCATCGCGGCGGCGATGCCGAGCCGTTGGCCCATGCCCAGCGAGAATCCGCCGACGCGCTTGCGCGCGACCGACTCGAGCCCGGTGAGCTCGATGACCTCGCGCACCCGGCTCGCGCCGATGCCGTGCGTGGCCGCCATCGCAAGCAGGTGGTTGTAGGCGCTGCGGCCGGTGTGCACGGCCTTCGCGTCGAGGAGCGCGCCCACCTCATGCAGTGGAGCGCGGTGGGCGGCGTACGGCTTTCCGTTGACGACCACGCTGCCCGCGCTCGGTCGATCGAGACCGACGACCATGCGCATCGTGGTGGACTTGCCGGCGCCGTTCGGGCCGAGGAATCCGGTGACCTGCCCTGGACGGACGGTGAAACTGATGTCGTTGACGGCGGTCTTCGCGCCATAGCGCTTGACGAGCCCTTCTGCCGTGATCATGCTTCAACGCTAGGGATTGCGCCCGGCCGGGTCATCCGCCCAAGGAATGGTTCAGGGCGGGTGGTGATGGTACCGAGGTACCACCCCCACCCGCCCCGACGGTCGGTGCCTACTGCGCGTCGCGTTCCTGCGCGGCGAGCGCCCGGTCGATGCCTGCCAGCCGTTCGACCACCAGACGACGCAGCGCCGGCACGTCGGGGTGCGTGTCGAGCCAGGCGCGGCTCGCGTCGGCGAGTGCACGGTTCGCGAGCGGCGACGGGTAGAGCCCGTCGACGAGCTTCTCGGCGATGGCGTAGCTGCGCTCGTCCCAGATTCGCTCGAGCATGGCGAAGTACCGCTCGACGAACGCTTCGAGCAGAGCCGGATCGCTCACCCGGAGGAAGCCCTCCGCCGTCTCACGCACGACCGTGTTGGTCGCGGTGTCGACGTCGATGAGCGAGGCCCAGGCGCGCTCCTTGCCCTCGAGCGTCTGGATCGCGGCACGGGCGTGCGCCGCCGACTGCTGGCCGGTCGCCGTGTTGTCGCCCGCGAGTCGTTCGTCGATCTCGGCGTCGCCGGCCCGCCCGGAGGCGACGAGTGCGATGAGCAGTTCCCAGCCGAGGTCGGTGTCGATCTCGAGGCCGTCGAGTTCGAGCGACCCGTCGTAGAGCGCGGCGAGCTCGTCGACGTGCGAACCGGCTTCGGCGAGGGCCGCGAAGTTCATGACGAACTGGAACTGCGCGTCGCTGCCGGGAGCCGCCTCCTGCGCGAGCCTCCAGAACCCGTTCACGAGGTCGCGACGCGCCTCGGCGCGACGCTCGGGTGCGGTGTACGCGCTCGCGGCGAGCACGGCGTTCGCGAGCACGATGCGAAGGGTCGTGGACTCCGTCTCGCTTGCGATGTTGCCGAGCACGAGTGCGAGGTAGTCGCTGGCCCGGGTCTCGGCGTCGCGGGTGGCATCCCACACCGAACTCCAGACGAGTGCGCGCGCCAGCGGGTCCTCGATCTCCGAGAGGTTCGCGAGGGCGACGCCCTGGGAGGCCTCGTCGAGCCGGATCTTGGCGTAGGCGAGGTCGTCGTCGTTGAGCAGCACGAGGTCGGGACGCGGCAGTCCGACGACGTCCGCGACTTCGGTGCGCTCGCCGTCGATGTCGAGCTCGACGCGACGGTCGCGCACGAGCTTGCCGTCCTTCAGGTTGTAGAACCCGATCGCGAGCCGGTGCGGACGAAGCGTGGGGTGATCTTCGGGTGCCGACTGGAGCACGGCGAACGACGTGATGACGCCGGCGTCGTCGACCGCGATCTCGGGACGCAGCGTGTTCACCCCTGCGGTTTCGAGCCAGAGCTCCGACCAGCCCGAGAGATCGCGACCGCTCGACACCTCGAGTTCGGCGAGCAGGTCGGCGAGGGTGGTGTTGCCCCACGCGTGCTTCTGGAAGTACGCGGAGACGCCCGCGAAGAACGCGTCGACGCCGACCCACGCCACGAGCTGCTTCAGCACCGAACCGCCCTTGGCGTAGGTGATGCCGTCGAAGTTCACCTGCACGTCTTCGAGGTCGTTGATGGTCGCGACGACGGGGTGCGTCGACGGCAGTTGGTCTTGCCGGTACGCCCAGCTCTTCTCCATCGCGTTGAACGTGGTCCACGCATTGGTCCACTCGGTGGCTTCAGCGGTGGCGATCGTCGATGCCCACTCGGCGAACGACTCGTTCAGCCAGAGGTCGTTCCACCACTTCATCGTCACGAGGTCGCCGAACCACATGTGCGCGAGTTCGTGCAGGATCGTGACCACGCGTCGTTCGCGCACCGCGTCGGTCACCTTCGAGCGGAACACGTAGAACTCGGTGAAGGTGACGGCGCCCGCGTTCTCCATGGCGCCCGCGTTGTACTCGGGCACGAAGAGCTGGTCGTACTTGGCGAACGGATACGGCACGCCGAACTTCGCCTCGAAGTACTCGAAGCCCTGCTTGGTCTTCTCGAAGATGTAGTCGGCGTCGAGGAACTCCGACAGGCTCTTGCGGCTGAACACGCCGAGCGGGATGACCCGGCCGTCGGCTGAGGTCAGCTCGTCGCGCACGACGGCGTACGGGCCGGCGATGAGTGCCGTGATGTAGCTCGAGATGCGTGGCGTCGGCTCGAACGCCCAGGTGGCGGCATCCGTGCCGTCTGCCTTCGTCGGTTCGGGTGTGGGGGAGTTCGAGACGACCTCCCAGTGCGCGGGCGCCGTCACCGTGAAGCGGAACGCCGCCTTCAGGTCGGGCTGCTCGAACACCGCGAACATGCGGCGCGAATCAGGCACCTCGAACTGGGTGTAGAGATAGGCCTCGCCGTCGACCGGGTCGACGAAGCGGTGCAGGCCCTCGCCCGTGTGCATGTAGCGACCGTCGGCGACGACGGTGAGCTCGTTCTCGGCTGCGAGGTTCGGCAGTTGGATGCGTACGCCATCGCTCACCTCGGCAGGGTCGAGCTCGACCCCGTTCAGGGTGATCGAGTGCACCGCAGCGGTGATCGCGTCGATGAACGTCGACGCGCCCTCGGTCGCGGAGAACCGCACGGTCGTCTGGCTGCGGAACACCTCCGGACCCGTGGTCACATCGAGCACGACGTCGTAGTCGTGCACCGTCACGAGCGCGGCTCGTTCTTCGGCTTCGATTCGGGTGAGGTTCTCTCCTGGCAACTGCTTCTCCCTCGTCAATGGGCGCTCGTGGCGCCGTCGCAACGATTGACCAGCCTAGTCCTCGCGCCTAGCGTGGCGGCATGCGCACGAGTGTCGATTCCCACGCCCCGACGAGCGAGCGGTACCGCGCGTTCGCCGAGGTGGAGGCACGCGGCATGTCGGCCCGTTACGAGGCATGGGCCGAGGGGGTGGCGACGGATGCCGCGACCATCGCCCTCATCGACGAACTGCCCCCAGCGAAGCGCCAGCCGAACCTCGTGTTCTCGTCGGCACGCTTCCAGGGGGCGCCACCGGTGCCGTACCCGATCTTCCGCGACTGGCTGCACGCGCACTGGGTCGAAGTGCGTGCCACCGCGCTCACGCACGCCACCCAGACGAACGAGGCGGCACGGTGCGCACTGCACCTGCCCGCTCTCGCGGGCATCGAGGAGCCGCTCGCGCTGCTGGAGGTCGGGGCATCCGCCGGGCTCTGCCTCTACCCCGACCGCTACAGCTACCGATACTCGGGGCATCCGCAGCTCGATCCGGGCGACGGCCCGAGCACCGTCGTGCTCGAGTGCGAGGCGAACGGCCCGGTGCCGGTTCCCGATCGGCTGCCCGAGGTGGTGTGGCGTGGCGGCATCGACCTCAACCCGCTCGACGTGCGCCGCCCCGATGATCTCGCGTGGCTCGACGCGCTGGTCTGGCCCGAGCACGACGACCGGCGTGCACGGCTTCAGGCTGCGGCCGCGATCGTCGCCGCCGACCCGCCGCGCATCATCGCCGGCGACCTCAACGAACGTGTGCGCGGGCTTGCCGCCGAGGTTCCTCCCGAGGCGACGCTCGTCGTGTTCCACACGGCGGTGCTGATGTACCTCGACGAGAACGGCAGGGCCGCCTTCGCCCAGACCGTGCGGTCACTGCCCGGCCACTGGCTCTCGGTGGAGGGGCGGTCGGTCACTCCTGGCATCCGGGTGCGGGAGGACGTCGAGAACGACAGCACCGACATGGTGCTCGCGCTCGACGGCGTGCAACTCGCGTGGGCGCAGCCGCACGGCCGCGGCATCCGATGGGTGCCGAATCCTTAGACTTGGCGCATGCGCATCCATATCGCGACCGACCACGCCGGCCTCGAATTCAGCCGCACGCTCGTCGATCACCTGACCAACGGCGGCCACGAGGTCGTCGATCACGGTCCGAAGGAGTACGACCCGCTCGACGACTACCCGGCGTTCTGCATCAACGCGGCGCTCGGGGTGGCACGCGACCAGGCTGCCGGTGTGCGAACGCTCGGCGTCGTGTTCGGCGGCTCGGGCAACGGTGAGCAGATCGCCGCGAACAAGGTGCGCGGCATCCGTGCGGCCCTCGTCTGGAGCATGGATACTGCGATCCTCGCGCGCGAGCACAACGACGCGAACGTCATCTCCATCGGCGCTCGCCAGCACACCGTCGAGGAGGCGATCCGCTACATCGATGCCTTCATCGCCGAGCCGTTCTCGGGCGATGACCGCCATGTGCGGCGCATCGCACAGCTCGCCGAATACGAGACGACCGGTGACATCGCGGGCAAGGGGGTCGACGTCTCGACCGTTTCCAACGGTGAAGCCGGGGTTTCGACAGGCTCAACCGGCGAGCACTGACCGCATGCCCGAGGGTCATTCCGTCCACCGCATCACGCGCCAGTTCGAGCGCAACTTCCTCGGTCATGTGGTGCGGGCATCCAGTCCGCAGGGGCGGTTCGCGCAGGGCGCGGCAGATCTCGACGGGCGACGGATGACGGATGCCCGCGCCGTCGGCAAGCAGATGTTCCTCGGGTTCGAGGGCGACAGGTGGCTGCGCGTGCACCTGGGCATGTACGGCGCGTGGGACTTCGCGGGCGGCATCCTGATGGATGCGACGATCGCCGCCGCGAACGGACGCATGGGACAGACCAACCAGCGCGGCACGTTCCTCGAAGGACCCAACCCCGACGCCGTCGTCTTCGACTCGGCGGGTGAGAACTCGCTGACATCGATCGGCGCTCCGCGACGCACTCGACTGCGCCTGTCGGAGG
>DASSBT010000165.1:0-2062 GCA_035698465.1 Agromyces sp.
GGGTTCTTGTCGCCCGGCTCGTCGTCGTGATCGGCCACGTGAGCCACCTCCAGTCGCGTTCCTTCAACCGTAGCCCCGGGCTGCGGGCGCGAGTCTGGGAAATGACCTAGGCTGGACCATCCGGGTGTCCGCCCGTCGCGAACAACGCCGGCCAGGCGCTCGCGCACGGCGACTCCGGTCGCCCGGAAGGAATCCACGGATGGCATTATTCGCCGACGAGCCGTCGCCGCGTCCGCGTGGTCGCTCCCGTCGGGACCGCATCGGATGGGCCGCGGTCACGGTTGCCGTCGTCATCGCCGTCGTGCTCGCTCTGGTGCCCTCGCCGTACGTCATCGAACAGCCGGGGCCGCTCTACGACGTCCTCGGCGTAGCCGAGTCCGACGGCGAAGAAGTGCCCCTCATCCAGATCCCCGATGAGGAGACCTTCCCCACCGATGGGGAACTCAATCTGCTGACGATCACCGTGCTCGGCAGGCCCGGGTTGACCCCGAACTGGCTCGAGGTGGTCGGTGCGTGGTTCGACCCCACTCGGATGGCCGTACCCATCGAGGTGATCTTCCCGACCGGCGTGACCGAAGCCGATCGTGAGGCGCAGAACCTTGCGATGATGGTCGACTCGCAACAGGACGCGATCGCCGCAGCCCTGGTCGAGCTGGGATACGAGTTCCCGCGCGAGGTCACGGTCGCCCGCATCCTCGACGATTCCCCGGCGGCGGGTGTGCTCGCCGTGGGCGATGTCATCCTCACCGTGAACGGCGAACCCGTGCACTCGATCGACGAACTGCGTTCCGCCGTACAGGACAACGGTGCGACCGAGCCTGCGCGCCTCCTCATCGCGCGTGACGGCGCAGAGCAGACCGTCGAGGTGATCCCCGACGACCGCGGCGGCACGATCGTGCTTGGCGTCGGGGTGCGCATGCAGTACGAATTCCCAATCGATGTCGAATTGCAACTCGACAACGTCGGCGGCCCGAGCGCCGGCATGATCTTCGCGCTCGGCATCGTCGACAAGCTGACGCCGGGTGCGATGACCGGCGGCGAGATCATCGCGGGCACCGGCACGATCGACGCCGCAGGGGCAGTGGGCGCCATCGGCGGCATCCGGCAGAAGCTGTGGGCCGCGCATGATGCCGGGGCCGACTGGTTCCTCGCGCCCGAGTCGAACTGCGACGAGGTGACGGGCAACGTCCCCGACGGTGTTCGGGTGTTCGCCGTCTCGACGCTCGACGACGCCCGCACGATCGTCGAAGCGATCGGCGACGGTGACGACACCGAGGGGTTCGCCTCCTGCCCTGCCGCCTGAACAGCGCATTCCAAGGATCGCGACCCTAGGATGGAATCTCGATCCAATAGCGACCGAACATGAGGCCGAGAGTGTCAGCACAGCCGCAAGAACCGAGGATTTCGCGCCGTCGTGCGCCCATTGCCGTGACGATCGGGGTGATCGTCGCGCTCATCATCGCGTTCTTCGTGTTCGTCGGACTCTACGCCGATGTGCTCTGGTACGACCAGCTCGGGTTCCTCAACGTGCTCACCACGGAATGGATCGCCCGGCTCGTCCTGTTCTTCATCGGCTTCATCGCCATGGCCGTGCCCGTGTGGGCGGCGATCCAGATCGCCTACCGCAGCCGTCCGGTGTACGCGAAGCTCAACTCCCAGCTCGACCGCTACCAAGAGGTGTTCGAGCCGCTGCGCCGGCTCGCGATGTACGGCATCCCCGTCGTGCTGGGAATCTTCGCCGGCGTCTCCACATCGAGCCGCTGGGACCTGACCCTCACCTGGCTGAACCGCACGCCGTTCGGCAGCACCGATCCGCTGTTCGGCTTCGACATCGGGTTCTTCGTCTTCGAGTTGCCGTTCTACCGCTCCATCGTCGGGTTCGCATCTGCCGTGGTGCTGCTCTCGCTGTTGCTCGTGATCGCCACGAACTACCTCTACGGCTCCATCAGGGTCAGTGGCCGCGAAGTCGTCATCTCGAAGTCGGCGCGCATCCAGATCGCGGTGATGGCCGGCATCTACCTGCTGCTGCAGGCGGTGAGCATCTGGCTCGACCAGTACGCGG
>DASSBT010000166.1:0-4262 GCA_035698465.1 Agromyces sp.
CCCGGCCGTCGCCGCGCAACTCGAGTACGTGCACAACCACTGGCGGAGCACGTCGAGCGAGCGCTTCGGCTTCGTCGACGAGAACGACTGCGTGAACTTCACGAGCCAGTCGCTCCTCGCCCGCGGCTGGCAGACCGACGAGGAGTGGTGGTACTCCGACGACGGCGACCCGTGGTCGCACCCGACCGCGTGGATCAGCTCGACCTCGTTCATGGAGTACCTGGAGGAGCATCCCGAGCGGGCGACCGCGCTCACCGACGACCAACGCGACCAAGTGAAGGTCGGCGACGTCGTGCAGTTCGACTGGGACGATTCGGGCGACCGCGACCACACCGGCATCGTGACCTCGGTGACGACCGAGTCCGACGGCTCGATCTCGATCCTCTACGCCGGGCACACGGATGCCACGGGGACCGCTCGGTCGACTGGGCGATCACCGAGCACCACCCTGGCGGCGTGGCGTACTACTGGAGCATCCCCGAGTAGCGAGCGCGCCGCGGCATCCGCGCTACTGGTTCGAGAATGCGGCGTCGAACGACGCGGTCGGCAGCGGCCATCCTTGACGCCCGACTTGGGGCTACCGGCTGCCCCGACGGGCACTAGGATTCCGAGGAGACTCGGCAGCGGTGACCCGCCGCTCCCGGCGATTACCCGCAGGAGCGATCGCGAAGCGCGCCCGACATACGCAACCTTCGTCCGACGTTCCCACCTCGAAAGTTGGGAGCAGCATGGTGCGCTGGGTTGCCATTCTCGCTGTGGCCGTGTTGATGAGCGTCGGAGGTGCGCTGCCGACGGCGGTGGCCGAGCCCACGGCACCGGATAGTGAGCCCGCCCTCGAAGCGTCCCAGCCGTCCGATCAGTTCGAGCAGCCCGAGTCGTCCGAGCCTTCCGACCGGTCCGAACGGTTCGAGCCGCCCGGGCGCCCCGACGACCCCCCGCGCCGGCCCGCACCCCCGGAGCGACCGAGCACTGTGCTCGACACGCCGCACGCGGCGACGTCGCTTGACCGTTCCCTCGCCGCAGGACGGCAGGCGGCGCCATCCGGCAATCGGATCGTCGGCTCCGTGATCGCCGCCGGCGGCTCCGATGTCGTGAACGACGCGGTACTGGCGACGGTCGCCTCCGTAACGGACCGGTCGACGTCGCGGAGGGGCGGAGCCGATCGGTACGACACCGCCGTGGCGCTCTCCATGCAAGAGTTCATCCCCGGAACCACCGAGGTCTGGCTCGCGACCGGCGAGAACTTCCCAGACGGACTGACCGCCTCGTCGGTGGCGGGGGCCCGTCGCGGACCGGTTCTCCTCACGAGACCGGATGCGCTGCCTCCGAGCGTCGGTGCGGAGTTGGCCCGTCTGAGCCCGTCAGTGGTCTGGGTCGTGGGAGGCGAGGCCGTCGTCTCGGCGACCGTGATCCAGTCGGTACAGGATGCGGTGCCCGGCGTCACGGTGTCGCGGTTGGCCGGAGATGACCGCTACGGCACCGCATCGGCGGTCGCCGGCGAATTCTTCGACTCCGCAGAGTCAGTGTTCGTCGCCACCGGACGCGATTTCCCCGATGCGCTCGCTGCCGGCCCGGCGGCGGCGGGCGCCGGCGCCCCGACTCTCCTCGTCACCGCGACCACGGTGCCGGCATCGACGGAGTCGGAACTCCGACGGATGCGTCCCGCCGCCGTCTACGTCGTCGGCGGCCCCGCAGTGGTGAGTGACGCCGTGATGAACCGGATCCGCACTATCACGGGGGCCGAGGTGGTGCGGGTTGCCGGGGCCGACCGATACGCGACCGCCGCGGCTGTGGCCGACCGGTTCTTCGAGCCGACCACCAGCGATGTGATCCTCGCGACGGGGCTGAATTTCCCCGACGCGCTCGGAGCAGGGGCTGTCGCCGGCACCCACGAGAGCCCACTGCTGCTCGTCAACGGGAGCGAGGCCCCGCCACGCGTCACCCTCGACGCTGCGCGACGCGTGTCGTGGTGGCTGCCGGATTCCGGTATGGCACTGCGTTACATCGTGATCACGCATCCCGACGACGAGTTCGCGGCCTGGTCGCTCGTCGGTGACCGCGACCCCCGACGCTATGACGTGCTCATCACCCTCACCACGGGAGAGTCGACAAGTTACTGTACCGGGCGACCTGTGCAGAACGCGTGGTCGTCGCAGCAATACCTGCCCCAACCTCAGCCCACGGGTCTGCAGTTCTCGGATCGGTGCAAGAAGCATCGAATCGACAGTTGGAACGTCTTCGTCGAGGGCTCGGAGGACGGCCGTCCGTCACCGAGCGAACGGCTGAGCGGCGGTCCGATCCAATTCGCCGGCCGGGAGATCCCGGTGCCGCTCGCCAGGGACGCGACCGGCGCCGTCGTGCCCGCGGACTCCTTCGACCTCGCCGTCGGTGCCGATCACGCCGTCGTCTCGTTCGATATGGGGGCCCTGACCTCCGACGAGGTGCTCTGGGCGGTGCAGACGGTTCGCGGACTCGTCGACCGGTTCCCGACCGATGTCGAGGGCGACATCATCGGTGCGGGCTTCTTCAACGATGCGGCGAGCGGTTACCACAATGTCCATGCCGACCACGAGGCGGTCTACCGTCTGCTCGGCGGCGTCGACCTCGACCTCCCGGGCAGCCAGTACACGACCGTCGGTCACGCCCAGTCTGCGAGGGTGTTCGGTGCGTCAGTTGCGGGGTACTGCGGCATGATGTGCCACCCGGGAGCACCGTCGCCCTTCCTCGGCTCGATGGGCCGATTCCAGTACGCCTACGGCTGGCTCGCCGGTGGCTACTGGCCGCCCGGACAAGTCGACGCCTACGCGGGGTTCTCCAGCTACCAGTCGTTCGCGAAGTGGTTCTGAGGCGCTACTGGTTCGAGAACGCGGCGTCGAACGACGCGGTCGGGAGCGGCCACAGCAGCGAGCGGATGAACCCGACGGCCTCCGCCGCGCCGTGCAGGCGGTCCATGCCTGCGTCCTCCCACTCGACCGAGATCGGGCCGGTGTAGCCGATCGAGTCGAGCGCCCGGAACGCGTCCTCCCACGGCACGTCGCCGTGCCCTGTCGACACGAAGTCCCACCCGCGCCGCGGGTCGCCCCACGGCAGGTGCGAGCCGAGCACGCCCGCTCGCCCGTTCGCAGGGCGCAGACGCGTGTCCTTGCAGTCGACGTGGTAGATGCGGTCCTTGAAGTCGAGGATGAAGCCGACCGGGTCGATGTTCTGCCACATCATGTGCGACGGGTCCCAGTTGAAGCCGAACGCCTCACGGTGACCGATCGCCTCGAGCGTGCGCACCGAGCTCCAGTAGTCGTAGGCGATCTCGCCCGGGTGCACCTCGTGCGCGAACCGCACCCCCTCGGCGTCGAACACGTCGAGGATCGGGTTCCAGCGCGCGGCGAAGTCCTCGAAGCCGCCATCGATGACGGATGCCGGAACCGGCGGGAACATCGCCACATACGGCCAGATCGACGACCCGGTGAACCCGACGACGGTGTCGACGCCGAGGGCCCGAGCGACTCGCGCCGACCGCTTCATGTCGTCGGCGGCCCGCTGCCGCACACCCTCGGCGTCGCCGTCACCCCACGTGTACGGACGCAGGATCGCCTCGTGCCGGAAATCGATCGGCGCATCGCACACCGCCTGGCCGGTCAGGTGGTTCGAGATCGCGTACACCTCGAGCCCGTGACGCTTCAGGATCTCGCGGCGCTCGTCGAGGTAACCCGGCTCCTCCTCGGCGAGCTTCAGGTCGAGGTGGTCGCCCGAACAGGCGATCTCGAGCCCGTCGTACCCCCATTCGGCGGCGAGCCGGGCGACCTCTTCGAAGGGCAGGTCGGCCCACTGGCCGGTGAAGAGGGTGACCGGGTGGGTGGAAGAGGTCGCTGAGCCCGTCGGAGCGTCGGTCATGGTCGTTCCCTTTCGTCCTGCAGCGAAGTGAGATAGCGGATGCTGCGTTCCGCAAGTTCGTCCTGCGACGCGGCCAACGGTCGCCACACCGATGCGGCGACCGCGATGGTGGCATTCTCGCCCGTGAAGCTCTCGAGGCCCAGCGGACCGGCGTAGCCGACGTCGTCGAGCGCGTCGAGGAACGCCGGCCAGTCGATGTGGTCGTCGCCCACGGCGCCGCGGTCGTTGCCGCAGACCTGCACGTGCACGAGATGCTCCCCCGCCGCACGGATCGCGGCGCCGACGTCCTTCTCCTCGATGTTCAGGTGGTAGCTGTCGAGCGCCAGCCCGAGCCCCGGCCCGAGCAGGGGCCCGAGCGCATCGAGGGCCTGCTC
>DASSBT010000167.1:0-9518 GCA_035698465.1 Agromyces sp.
AAGGCTGGGAGCAACGGTGCGCTCGTCGATCTCGGGATCGAGGATGACCATCAGCTCGTACTGGTGCATGACTAACCCACCTCCTTCGGACTCAAACGGTTACAGACGATCTGCAACAGGAGGGTTGTGCATACGTCGCTCGAGGAGGCCGCGCAATCGCGGCACACGGGCAACCTTGACAGCGTACCGGATGCCGTGCCGCGGCGCCATTCGCTCCGCCCCGCCTCGCACCCACCCCGCCCACGCCGCACCCGCCCGCCGTCGGATACCGGTGAGCGCGTCAGTTCCCGCCACGTGATCGCCGCGCGACGCTCGAATTGGCGGAACTTGACGCGCTCACGGGTGGATTTGCGAGGACCTCGGCAGGCCCGCCTCGTCCATCCGGCGTGCAAGCCGCCGCGGTCGGATCGCTGTATCCCATCCCCACCGCACAGCGAACGGGCGGTGACGTCGCCTGATTCGGTCTTCGCGTCGCTTCTCTGCGATGACTGCGTCGGCGGTATCCAGATCGCCGAGGTACTCACTCCGGAGGTACTTGCCGGTGCCGTCGAATTCGCCGAACAGGCCGAACTCGGGCCAGTCGAAGTCGACGATGTCATCCGGGCCGTCGGGTCGCGGCATCCGCACTTGAAGTCGGGGGGCCGGAACCCCGAGCAGATGCATCTGCCCTCGGCTCAGCGATTCACCCACTGATCCGGATGCCCCATCGCAGAACTCGATCGCCGACTGGGCGGCCCGTCGTCCCCGAGTGGATGCTGCGGTCTCGAGTCGATCGATGAGCTCGTCTTTCGTCGCACCCCTCACGCGCTCACCGTTCAGGAGTTGGAAGCTCGAACGCACGCCGGCGTCGAGGGCCACGACCGCGCCGAGAAACGTTGTGACACGGGCAAGATCGACGAGCGTCCGAGCGAGGTCGGTGACGAAGTATCCGTCAATTTCGACCACTTCATCGGCGTCGATGCGATCCTGATGCCACACGATTCCGTTGCGTGACCGAGGCCTCGTGCGACCAACGTCGGCGAGATGCACCTGCTCGGGCCACAGCCCGAGCCTGGGTATTCCCCAGATCGCGGCGGCTGATTCGCGACAGAGCACCGGCCGAGCGGAACGGGTGCCGACTACGGCACGGATCCGTGCTCGATACTGCTCCAGTGACGAGGTCGCGTCCCAAGCGGGCTTCTCGGCGAAAACTCCGGCGCGAATTCTCACGAGCCCGCTTCTGTCCGCGGATGCGCGTCGCTGCAACGTGCGCGCCGAAGGCGCATTCGCGAACCGGCCGAATTCGAGATCGAGAGGTTCGGCGTCGGGATTGAAGAGGCTCACCGCATCAGCATGTGTCTGCCCGATCCATTCGGTATCGGGCACACCCCACACAGGGTCACCATTCCCACACGCGCGAGATGTGGAGGACGAGTCGCGACTGCTCGCATCGCCGAGGGCGTCACTTCCCGCCTCGTTGCGCCCGTTCTGTATCGAATTCTGTCGGGAACTGACGCGCTCGCATCAGGGGGCGGCGGCACGCGTCAGGGGGGCGCGCGTCAGGGGGCGGCGGCGCGCGTCAGGGGGAGGGGGCGCGCTGCGCCCACCAGGCGCGCAGGCGCTCGGCTGCGGCATCCGGCCCGATGGGTCCCTCGTCGAGCCGCACCTCGAGCAGGTACCGATACGCCTCGCCGACCACCGGACCCGGGCGAATGCCGAGCAACGCCATGATCTGCTCGCCATCGAGCTCGGGGCGCACCGCGGCGAGCTCTTCTTCTTCGGCGAGCACGGCGATGCGCTCTTCGAGGTCGTCGTAGGCGAAGCCGAGGCGGTCGGCCTTGCGCCGGTTGCGGGTCGTGACATCCGCCCGCGTGAGGATGTGCAGCCGCTCGAGTTGCTCGGCCGAGCCCGCATCGCGCACGTAGCGGCGCACGGCCGAGTCGCTCCACGCGCCGTCGGTGTATCCGAAGAACCGCAGGTGCAGCTCGATGAGCCGCGACACCGCCGCGATCGTGTCGTTGTCGAAGCGCAGCGCGCGCAGCCGTTTGCGAGCCAGCTTCGCCCCGACCACGTCGTGGTGGTGGAACGACACCGCCCCGCCCGGCTCGAGCCGTCGCGTCGCCGGCTTGCCGATGTCGTGCAGCAGCGCCGCGAGCCGCACGACGAGGTCGGGCGACTCCAACCGGCCGCGCGACACCTCGTAGTCGATCGCCTGGTCGAGCACCGTGAGCGAGTGCTCGTACACGTCTTTGTGGTGGTGGTGCTCGTCGATCTCGAGCCGCAGCGCCGGGATCTCGGGAATCACGCGTTCTGCGAGCCCCGATTCGACCAGCAGACGGATGCCGCCACGCGGCGCCGCCGTCAGCAGCAGTTTCGACAGCTCATCGCGCACCCGTTCGGCCGAGATGCGCTCGATCTGAGGTGCGAGTTCGGACATGGCCGCGCGGGTACCCTCGTCGACGTCGAAGCCGAGCTGGGCCGAGAATCGTGCGGCACGCAGCATCCGCAGGGGGTCGTCACCGAATGACTGCTCGGGAGTCGCGGGTGTGCGCAGCCGCTTCGCGATGAGGTCTTCGACTCCGCCCGACGGATCGACGAGCGTCAGCTGCGGCAGGCGCAGTGCGAGCGCGTTCACCGTGAAGTCGCGCCGGGTGAGGTCGTCGTCGAGGCTCGTGCCGAAGACCACCTCGGGTTTGCGCGAAGCGCCGTCGTAGTCGTCGCTGCGGTACGTGGTGATCTCGACGGTCTCACCGGCGATCTTGGCGCCGATGGTGCCGAAGGCGCGGCCGATGTCCCAGTGCGCCTCGGCGATCGGCTTCACGATCGCGAGGATCTCGTCGGGTGTGGCATCCGTCGTGAAATCGAGGTCGTTCGTGGTGCCCCCGAGGAACGCGTCGCGGACGGGCCCGCCCACGAGGGCGAGTTCGTGGCCCGCTGCGTCGAACGCGGACGCGAGCCGCGCGACGGTCGCCGAGGCAGCCAGCTCGCCCAGCCGGTCGAGGGCCGCCGCGACACTCTGCATGCCCCTATGTTAAGCGGCGCGGTCATCGGCGCGGGCCGCGGATGCCGCATCTGTGGACGCCGGGCGGATGCCCCGGAGCCACGCCGTAGAATCGCCTGCATGGTGGCCGAGTCGAGTCCTGCGCGTCGCCGCGCCGACTCCTCCGCTCCCGGTTCGAGTCGCCGCGGTGGCGTGGAGACCGACGAAGGCCTACGCCCACACTGGCGTGTTGGCGGGCGCGATCGGGTCCGGTCGCGTGGAGGCGTTCGTGGGCGCGATCGCGGTCGCGGTCGCACGCTCACGCTCGGGCTCGCGCTGGCGGCCCTCGCCGGACTCGCGGCCGCCCCGATCGCCGCGAATGCCGGCGTCGACCCGGTCAGCGGCGTGCAGGCAATGCTCGCGTCCGCCGGCGTCGACCCCACATCGGGCTCCCTGGGCGGGCGCGCCACCACCAGGCCACCGCAGTCGCTCGACGATGAGGCGACCGGCCTGCGGGTGCGCGTCTCGCCGACGATCTCGACCAGCCTGTCGTTCGGCGCGCCCGTCGCGATTTCGGTCGAGATCGAGAACGCCACGGGTGAATCGCTGGCTCCGGGGGTCGTGCGCCTGGTGCGAACGACCGAGGTCATCGACGATTCCGCGGAACTCGACGGCTGGCTGGCGAGCGCCGGAAAGTCCGCGGCGGGCGCTGACGTCACACCCGAGGGTGGCGACGGTGCGCCCGAGGGTGGCGACGGTGCGCCCGAGGGCGCCGTCGGCGCCGACACGGGCATCGACGCGACGACGGTCGTGCTCGCCGAGGGCGAGTCGCGCAGCCTTCCAGCGGGCGGATCGATGATCGTCTCGTTCACGATCCCCGGCGAGGCCTTCGCGGATCTCGCCGAATCACCCGTCGTCGGCCTCGGCGCCGAGTTGCGGGTCGGCGACACCCTCGTGGCATCCGGTGCCGCCGCCTACCCGAACACCGGTGTGCCGGCCGCCGGGTCAGTCGCCGTCGCCCTCGCCGCGCCGCTGACCGCACCCGTGAACGAGGGCGCGACGGGGCTCATCGACTCGGCCCAGCTCGAGAACTGGACCGGGCCGACCGGGCTGCTCACCCGCCAGCTCGACGCGCTCGCCGGCCGCCGAGTGGCGATCGGTCTCGACCCTCGCATCATCGCGTCGATCCGAGTGCTCGGCACGAGCGCACCGGCGTCGGCCACGGCGTGGCTGCAGCGGCTCGCGAACCTCCCGAACGAGGTGTTCCCGCTCGCCTACGCCGATGCCGACCTCGCCGCGCAGTCCCAACTCGGCCTTCCGGCACCGCTCGCGCCCGAGACCTTCTCCGATGTGATGGATCCGGCGAACTTCACGGCACCGGCGGCTGGCGAAGGCGGCGACGCGGGAACCGGTCAAGACGAGACGCAGACGGATGCCCCGGCTGAGCCCGAGCCGACACCCGATGCCGTGCCGACGACCGACGAGGTCCTCGCGTGGCCGTACACCCGAACCGACATCGCATGGCCGGCCGACGACACGGTCGTGGCCGGCGATCTCGCGTTCCTCGACAACGCCGGGCTCACGACCGCCCTGCTCGCCCCGGGCAATGTCGAGTCGTCGGGCGCCATCCTCTCCGCTTCGACCAATGTCGATGGTTCCACCGCCCTGGTCGCCGACGCCGGGCTCACCGAACCCCTGCGAGCGGCATCCGTCGCCTCGACCGACACCGAGTGGCGCGCTGCGACGGGCGAGCTGCTCTCCGAGCTCGCGCTCGACGCGGGCTCGGCTCGTACGACGGTCCTCGCGACGTTCGACCGCGGCGCCCCGTCGCGTTCCGACCGGGTCTCTGCGGTCATCGACGCGATCGGTGGATCGGGATGGTCCACGCTCGCCGGCCTCTCGGAGGCGATCGGGGCACCGCCCGAAGCGCGTGCGCTCGTGGGGGAGCCCGAGGCGCCCGACCGGCTGGCGGCGATCGAGCGGATGGTGTCCGCCGAAGCCGCCGTCACCGAGTTCGCGAGCGTGCTCTCCGACGAGCGAATGCTCACAGGCCCCACCCGTCGGCAGCTGCTGTCGCTCCTCGACGTCGCCTGGATCGACGACCCCGACGCGTGGAATGCGGCGGTCTCCGACTGGCTGGCCACGCAGCGCAGCGTGCTCGGCGCGGTGTCGGTCGTGCCGAGCAGTCAGGTCAACGTGGTCTCGAGCTCGAGCCCGCTGCCCACCACGATCGAGAACACGCTGCCCTACCCGGTCACCGTGATCGTTCAGGTCGAGCCGTCGAACGGTCGGCTCATCGTCGAAGACGAGGTCGAGATCACCGTCGAGGCCGAGTCGCGCGGCACGGTCAACGTGCCCATCGCCGCCGGAGTCGGCAATGGCGAGGTGTCGCTCGCGGTCTCGCTCACGTCGCCCACTGGCGTCCCGATCGGCAGCACGGTCACGATTCCGGCGAACGTGCAGGCCGACTGGGAGGGGCTCGGCGCGGCGCTCCTCGCGACCATCGTCGTGCTCGTGTTCGGCATCGGCATCTGGCGCAACATCCGCCGCCGACGCCGCGAGCGTGCGGCTGCGGCATCCGACACGGATGGTGACAGCGAGACGGATGCCGCCGGCCCGGCCCGTGCGGCCCCGAACGATCCGGACGACCCGAACGAGCCTCTCGATGCCGCCGATCCAGCCGCGGATTCACCCGACACGGCGACGGACCACCGCGATGACTGAGGACCGCATCGGCCGCGCGAGCGTCTTCCTCGCGTCGGGCACGATCGTCTCGCGCCTGCTCGGCTTCGTGAAGGCGATCGTGCTGGCTGCGACCATCGGCGTGGTCGGATCGGCCAGCGCCGACGCATTCGCCGTCGCGAACGGCCTGCCCAACACGGTGTACGTCATCGTCGCGGGCGGGGTGCTGAGTGCCGTGCTGGTGCCGCAGATCGTGCGCGCAAGCACCCATACCGACGGCGGTAGCGCCTACATCAACAAGCTGTTGACGCTCGCGCTGGTCGTCATCGGGGCGGCGACCGTCGTGGCCACTGCGCTCGCACCGGTGCTGACGTGGATCTACGCCGGTTCCAATCCCGACATCCTCCCTCTCGCCACCGCCTTCGCCTGGTGGTGCCTCCCGCAGATCTTCTTCTATGGCCTGTACACGCTGCTCGGCGAGGTACTCAACGCTCGCCGCAGCTTCGGCCCCTTCACATGGGTGCCGGTGCTCAACAACGTCGTTGCCCTGATCGGCCTGGTGGCGTTCGGCCTGCTCTTCGGCTTCGACGCCGACGGCACGCGAGGCGTCGACGAATGGACGACCGGCATGGTTGCGCTGCTTGCGGGCTCCGCGACACTCGGGATCGTCGCGCAGGCGGTCATCCTCTTCTGGTTCTGGCGCCGCATCGGACTGCACTATCGCCCTGACTTCCAATGGCGCGGAGTGGGCCTCGGAGCGGCCGGCCGCATGGCCGGATGGACGTTCGGGATGCTGCTGCTCACCACGCTCGCGGGCATCGTGCAGACACAGGTCGTGCTGATCGCTTCGAACCAGGGGGCGTCGGTCGCAGCGATCGACAATGCATGGCTCATCTTCATGCTGCCGCACTCCGTGATCACCGTCTCGATCGCCACCGCGTACTTCACCCGTATGAGCGAGCACGCGCACCGGGGCGCGCTCGACCGCGTGCGCGACGACATGTCGAGCGCGGTCCGTGGGGTCTCGGTGATCCTCGTGCTCGCCGCCGGAGTGCTCGTCGTCGTCGCGTATCCGTTCGCTGCCGTGTTCCAGCCGGGTCTCGATGGCGCGTCCGCCCTTGGAAACGTCATCATCGCGTTCTCCATCGGACTCGTCGGCTTCAGCATCCTGTTCGTCGTGCAACGCACGTTCTACGCGCTCGGCGACACCAGAACCCCTTTCTTCTTCACCCTCTTCCAGGTGATCGTGTTCTCGATCGGTGCGCTGGCGTGCATCTTCCTGCCCGTCGCCTGGATCGCCGTCGGTGTCGCACTCGTCACCACGATCGCAACGACCGCGCAACTCCTGCTCGCCGTCGGCCTCCTGCGCCGCCGACTCCGGACGATCGACGGTCGGCGCATCATCTTCAGCCTCGTTCGCGACTTCGTCGCGGTCGCCCTGCCTGTCGTGGCGGGGCTCGCCATCCTGCTCGCCCTGGGCGGTTTCACCGAAGGTGGTTTCGCCATCGACACCCGCATCGGCGCGATCATCACCATGTTGATCATCGGTGTCGTGATGGCCGTGCTGTACTTCGGCATCTTGTGGATGCTCCGATCACCCGAGCTGCGCGGGTTCGCGGCACCGTTGATCGCACGGCTGCGTCGCGACTGACGTGTCGTTGCCTCGCGACTGATGTGTCGTTGCGTCGCGACTGACGTGTCGTTGCGGTGCGACTGATGTGTCGTTGCGTCGTGCACCGGGCCTGAACCCGACGACGTAGCACCGGCGAGCGCGCAGCACCCGACCCGCTCGTGGCCACGCGGACTCCGGAATACGCCGCGCCTAGACTGTGTTGAGCATCACGTGGCATCCGATTCGTCGAATGCTCCGAATCATCAGCACGGACAGGAGCGGTTGTTGCGCGACATCATCATCATCGGTTCGGGACCGGCCGGCTTCACCGCCGCAATCTATGCCGCCCGTGCGAACCTGAAGCCGCTGCTCATTGCGAGCTCTGTCGAGATCGGCGGCGAGCTGATGAACACGACCGAGGTCGAGAACTACCCGGGCTTTCCCGAGGGCGTCATGGGCCCCGACCTGATGGCGAAGTTCCAGGCGCAGGCCGAGCGGTTCGGCACTGAAGTCGTCTACGACGACGTGGTCTCGCTCGAGCTCGACGGCCCGGTCAAGCGGGTGAAGGTCGGCAACGGCGAGGAGCACGAGGCCGCAGCGCTCATCTACGCGACCGGTTCGGCGTATCGCAAGCTCGGTCTGGCCGAAGAAGAGGTGCTGTCCGGCCACGGCCTGTCATGGTGTGCGACCTGCGACGGCTTCTTCTTCCGCGAGAAGACCATCGCGGTGGTCGGCGGCGGTGACTCGGCGATGGAAGAGGCCACGTTCCTCACCCGCTTCGCCGACAAGGTCTACGTGATCCACCGCCGCGACACGCTCAAGGCATCGAAGATCATGCAGCAGCGCGCGTTCGACAACGAGAAGATCGAGTTCATCTGGAACTCCGAGGTCACGGCCATCCATGGCGACACGCAGGTGAACGGTGTGACGCTGCGCGACACCGTGACCGGCGACGTGCGCGCACTCGACCTCGACGGTCTCTTCGTCGCGATCGGCCACGACCCCCGCACGCATCTGGTGCACGGCAAGCTCGACATGACGCCTGAAGGCACCATTGCGGTGCAGGGCCGCAGCACGAAGACCTCCGTCGACGGTGTCTTCGCCGCCGGCGACGTGGTCGACTCGTACTACCGCCAAGCCGTCACGGCCGCCGGCTCCGGCGCTGCGGCAGCGCTCGACGCCGAGCACTACCTCGCCGCTCTCGGCAACGAGAACGCCGCAGTGGCCGTGATCGAGAACGAGTTCGCGGTCGTCGACTGACGCCGCCGCGGCATCCGATTTCCATCACCCGCCGCGGCATCCGATTTCCATCAAAAGGAGAAACCCAATGACTGCACGCGCAGTGACCGAGGCCACCTTCGAGCAGGAGGTCCTCAACAACGAAAAGGCTGTTCTCGTCGACTTCTGGGCCGAATGGTGCGGCCCGTGTCGGGCGGTGAGCCCCATTCTCGACCAGATCGCGACCGAGCACTCCGAGAAGCTCGACATCGTGAAGCTGAACGTTGATGAGAACCCCGGCCTCGCAATGAAGTACCAGATCACCGCGATTCCCGCGTTCAAGGTGTTCGAGAAGGGCGAGGTCGTCAAGACCGTCATCGGCGCCAAGCCGAAGCCCGCGCTCGAGGCCGACCTCGCCGCCTACATCTCGTAGCCAGCAGCCTCGCGATTCTCGAGACCCGCCCGGCGCACGCCGGGCGGGTCTTTCGCGTTTCACGTGGAACGTCGCGCCGGATGCCACGGTGCCGGGGGTACCGGGGTACCGGGGGTGCCGGGGGTGCCGGGGGTGCCGGGGGTGCCGGGGTCACGAAATCGGTGCCGCTCGACCCAGCAACTAGCATGAAGAGCCTGACTAGAAACGGGAGTGAAGTGACCTCTGACGGCGTCCCCCAGCGGACCGGCAACAATCTCGACCCCTGGTATTCGAACTACGCCGAGCGAGCCGCCGGGCTCGCCGCATCCGAAGTCCGAGCCCTCTTTGCCGTCGCCTCCCGTCCTGAGGTCGTCTCACTCGCAGGCGGCATGCCCTTCGTGTCCGCGCTCCCGCAGGAACTCATCGTGTCCTCGATGGAACGGGTCATGCGAACCCAGGGCCCCACTGCCCTGCAATATGGCTCTGGTCAGGGAATTCCTTCTCTTCGTGAGCACATTCTCGAGGTGATGTCGCTCGAGGGAATCCACGGTTCGGTCGACAACGTCGTGACCTCGACCGGGTCGCAGCAGGCGCTCGATCTCGTCGCGAAGCTCTTCATCGACCCGGGCGACGTG
>DASSBT010000168.1:0-18617 GCA_035698465.1 Agromyces sp.
CCGTGGCCGGGGAGCCTGCCCGTGCTCGCGCCGGCGAGCGTCTTCCGCGAGCGGCTGCCGATCGCGCTTCTCGACGCGCGCGGCGAACTGGTCGCGATCGACGAACGCGGCGCGGTCTCTGCGCCGCCCGAGCGCTTCGCCGTGGGCGGCGGCGAAGCCGCACCGGTGCGGGCCTGGGCGGGTCCGTGGCCGGTCGTCGAACGCTGGTGGGACGCCGAGCATGCCAAGCGCGTGCACCGGTTCCAGATCGTCGACGATGACGGGTGCGCGTGGCTCCTCGTGCGCGACCGCGACGGCTGGTGGGCCGAGGCGAGGTACGACTGATGGGCTGGAACAACCCGTCGATCCCGTGGTCGGAGCTGGAGCGCAAGCTCTCCGACCGCCGCCGGCCGGGTGCACCGGCGCTCATCGCCGACGGCGGCGACAGCCCGGCGTTCAGTCGCAAGCGGCATCCGTACCATCCGTCTGAGGGCCTCGAGGCACCATCGGGTCCGGTCGTGCCCTACGCCGAGCTGCACGCGCACTCCGCGTTCAGCTTCCTCGACGGTGCCTCCTCGCCCGAGCAGCTCGTCGAGGAGGCGCACCGGTTGGGGCTTTCGGGTCTCGCGATCACCGACCACGACGGCTTCTACGGCATCGTGCGGTTCGCGGAGGCGGCCGAGAGCTTTCCCGATCTGCAGACGGTGTTCGGCGCCGAGCTCTCGCTCGACCTCACCGAGCCGCAGATGGGCGCCGCCGACCCGGCCGGCGAGCACCTGCTCGTGCTCGCTCGGCAGGAGGAGGGCTATCACCGGCTCGCGAGCGCGATCACCGCGGGCCAGCTCGCGGGGGGCGAGAAGGGGCGCCCGACGTATTCGCTCGACGAACTCGCCGATCGTTCGGCCGGCGAATGGGTGATCCCCACCGGATGCCGCAAGGGTGCGGTGCGGCGCGCGCTCGCGAGCGGGGGGCCGGATGCCGCGTGGCGCGAGCTCGACCGCCTCGTCGCCCTGTTCGGGCGCGACCACGTCGTCGTGGAACTGTTCGATCACGGCCATCCGCTCGACCAGGAGGCGAATGACGCGCTCGCGGCCCTCGCCGAACGCGCGCGGCTGCCGCTGCTCGCCACGAACGCGGTGCACTACGCCACCCCGGGCGAGTACCGGCTCGCCGCCGCGGTGTCGGCCGTGCGGGCGAGGAGGAGTCTCGACGAGCTCGACGGCTGGCTTCCGGCATCCGATGGCCTGCACCTTCGAAGCGGCGCCGAGATGATGCGGCGCTTCGACCGCTACCCCGGGGCGGTCGCGCGTTCGGTGACCCTCGCGGGCGAACTCGGCTTCCGGCTGCGGAGCGCTCGGCCGAATCTCCCCCGGCAGGAGGTGCCAGCAGGCCACACGTCGATGAGCTGGCTGCGTGAGCTCGTGTGGGCGGGCGCGGAACAGCGCTACCCCGGGTTGCCCGAGCACGTGCGCGAGCGGCTCGCCCGCGAGCTCGACGTGATCGAGCAGAAGGACTTCCCCGGCTACTTCCTCATCGTGTACGACATCGTGCGCGAAGCGCGAAGCCGCGGCATCCTGTGCCAGGGTCGAGGATCGGCCGCGAACTCGGCCGTCTGCTACGTGCTCGACATCACCGCAGTCGACTCGATCTTCTTCGACCTGCCGTTCGAGCGGTTCCTCTCGGCGCTTCGCGACGAGGAGCCCGACATCGACGTCGACTTCGACTCCGACCGGCGCGAAGAGATCATCCAGTACGTGTATGAGAAGTACGGCCGCCACAATGCCGCACAGGTCGCGAACGTGATCAGCTACCGGCCCAAGGTCGCGGTGCGCGACATGGCGAAGGCACTCGGCTACTCCACCGGACAGCAAGACGCCTGGTCGCGGCAGGTCGAACGGTGGGGCGCCGTCGTGTCGACCGACGACCACGACATCCCGGCCCCGGTCGTCGAGCTCGCCGAGCAGCTGCTCACCTTCCCGCGGCACCTCGGCATCCACTCGGGCGGCATGGTGCTCACCGACCGCCCGGTCGGCGAGGTCTGCCCCATCGAGCACGCCCGCAAGGAGAACCGCACGGTGCTGCAGTGGGACAAAGACGACTGCGCGTGGATGGGCCTCGTGAAGTTCGACCTGCTCGGCCTCGGCATGCTCGCCGCCCTGCAGTACACGTTCGACCTGGTGCGCGAGCATACGGGCGAGACGTGGGAGCTCGCGACCATCCCCAAAGAGGAGCAGGCGGTCTACGACATGCTGTGCCGTGCCGACTCGATCGGCGTGTTCCAGGTCGAGAGCCGCGCGCAGATGGGCACACTCCCCCGGTTGAAGCCGCGCTGCTTCTATGACCTCGTCGTCGAGATCGCGCTCATCCGGCCCGGTCCGGTGCAGGGCGGTGCGGTGCATCCGTACATCAGGCGACGCACGGGTGAGGAGCCGGTGAGCTACCTGCATCCGAAGCTCGAACCCGTGCTCGCCCGCACGCTCGGGGTGCCGCTCTTCCAGGAGCAGCTCATGCAGATGGCGGTCGCCGTCGGCGGATGCAGCGCTGCCGACGCCGATCTGCTGCGACGGGCGATGGGCTCGAAGCGCGGCATCGAGAAGATCGACAGGCTCCGCGCGAAGCTGTACGCGGGCATGGCCGACAACGGCATCACCTCCGACGTGGCCGACTCTATCTACGAGAAGATCGAGGCGTTCGCCAACTTCGGCTTCGCCGAGAGCCATGCCCTGAGCTTCGGCCTGCTCGTCTACGCCAGCTCGTGGCTGAAGCTGCATTACCCCGCGGCGTTCCTCGCGGCGCTCCTGCGTGCCCAGCCGATGGGGTTCTACTCGCCGCAGACGCTGACCGCCGATGCGAGGCGCCACGGGGTGCGGGTGCTCCGGCCCGACATCCTGCGTTCGGGGGTGAACGCGGGGCTCGAGGCACAGGGAGGAGCTCGTCGCGGGCCGAGCGGCATGTCCGGCTGCGCCGAGTCCGTGCAGCAGCCCATCGGCGCGTTCGACCGGGAGGCGCCCGACCGCTCGGCCGAACACCGGCGCGACGGCGCCTTCGCGGTGCGACTGGGGCTCGCCGACGTCTCGTCAATCGGTGAGGCGGTGGCTGAGCGGATCGTCGCCGAACGCGAGGCGCGCGGCCCCTATCGCGACATGGCGGAGGTCTCACGCCGGGCCGGCCTTTCCGCCGAGCAACTCGAGGCGCTCGCCGCAGCCGGCGCGTTCGAGGGCCTCGGACTGCAGCGACGTGAGGCACTCTGGCTGGCCGGCGAGGCCGCCGAAGACCGCGAAGAGTACCTCGCCGGATCCATCGTGGTCGTGCAGCCGCCGCTGCTGCCGATGCTCTCCCCTGCCGAACAGGTCGTGTACGACCTGTGGGCCACCGGCATCTCTCCCGACGACCATCCCATCCGGCACATCAGGGAACAGCTCGACGAACGCGGAGCCATCCGCATCGACCTGCTGCAGCACGCTGAGAGCGGCAGGCGCATCGAGGTCGGCGGCGTCGTCACGCATCGTCAACGCCCGGCGACCGCGAGCGGCATCACGTTCATGAACCTCGAAGACGAGTCGGGCACGCTCAACGTCATCGCAGGCGTCGGCGTATGGAACCGGTACCGGCGAATCGCGCGCGAGGCGCCCGCGATGATCGTGCGTGGCATCCTGGAGCGCTCCAGCGAGGGTGTGACGAACCTCGTCGCCGATCGGTTCGAACGCCTCACCGTGTCGGCGACGATGCGTTCGCGCGACTTCCGTTGAGCTGTCGGCATACATGCAGCGGCCTCATGCCAGAGCATGGATCCACGTGCCACGCCCCCGGCCGGCGGTACGCTGGCCTCGACCCGATCGAACGGCGCGAAGGCGCCGATCCGAGGGGGTGCACATGGCAGACTCCGAGCGAGCACCGCTCTTCACTCGCACGCTCGTGGCGCTCTCCGTGGCCGACTTGGCGTATTTCACCGCCGCGGGAATCTCGATCTTCGCACTCCCCCTCTACGTGACCGGCCCCGTCGGTCACGATGAGGCCGCCGCAGGGTTGGCATTCGGCGCCTTCGCGGTCTCCGCGCTCGTGCTGCGACCCTTCGCGGGGCGGCTCACAGACCGCATCGGCCGACGACCACTCCTCGTCGGAGGCGCGCTGATCGCCGCGGCATCCTTCGCACTCACCGCAACCGTCGAGAACCTCACCGCGATCTTCGCGCTGCGCCTCTTGGCCGGCGTCGCGGAGGCCGCCTTCTTCGTCGCCGGATTCGCCGCACTCGCCGACATCGCTCCGCCCGATCGCCTTGGCGAGGCGCTCTCGTACAACTCGCTCGGCCTCTATCTCGGGATCGCGGTCGGTCCTCTGCTGGGCGAGTCGCTGCTCGAGAACCTCGGCTACGTCGCGGTCTGGCTCGGCGCGGCCGTGCTCGCATTGATCGCGTCCGCGCTGGTCGCGGTGGTCGGCGAGACGCAGACGGCCGCGCCCGAGCCCGGCGGGCCGCTGCGTCTCATCCATCGGCCGGCGATCCCCGCCTCGATCGGCTTCCTCACCTCACTGGCGGCAGTCGGCGGGTTCCTCGCCTTCGCCTCGTTGCACGCAACCCGGGTCGGCATCGCCGAGCCCAGCCTTGCACTGCTCGCCTATGGTGGCATCGTCGTCGTGTGCCGCATCGCCTTCGCCCGCGTGCCCGACCGCCTGCCGTCGCTGCCGCTCGCCGCCGCATCGCTCGCGACCATCGGCACGGGCCTGCTGATCACCGCCACCTGGCGGGACCCGATGGGGTTCTTCGCAGGTATCGCGGTGATGGCCGTGGGCATCGCGTTCAGCACACCCGCGTTCTTCTCCGCGGTATTCGCGACGGCCGAGCCCTCGGAGCGCGGCATCGCGTCGGGCACCGCCAGCGCGGCGATCGATCTCGGCCTCGGCATCGGTCCGATCGCACTCGGTCTCGTCGCCGCGTCCCACGGCATCCCATGGGCCTTCGCACTCGCCGCGGCCATCGCCCTCGCTGGGGCCGTGTGGATGCTGGCGGTCGCACGGGGTACGCCGTGTCGCCGTGATCGGCGTCCTGTACTCCATTAGCCTCGACCGGTGACCTCCGCGAACCATGACCCGACCGGACCCGACCGTTATGGCGCCGACGTGCTCGCCGGTGACTGGAGGGCACAGGGACGCCGCACGATTCCCAAGGTCGAGGCGGTGCGCGACCTCGTCGTCGAACTCGCCTCGAACGGATACTGCGGCGCCGTTGTCGGCGTCGACAGACAGCACGTGACGCTCGAAGACCGATTCGGCGCGAAGCGCATGTTCCCGCTCGGCCATGGGTTCCTCGTCGACGGCGAACCTGCCGAACTCGTGCGGCCCACGCCGAAGGCGCCCACCGGGCGTGCACGCACCGCATCGGGCTCGTTCTCCGTCGGACACACGCAAGCCCGGGTGGCGCTGCCGAGCCGGATCTTCGTCGAGGGCCGGCACGACGCCGAACTCGTCGAGAAGGTGTGGGGTGCCGACCTGCGCATCGAGGGCGTCGTCGTGGAGTACCTCGAAGGCGTCGACGTGCTCGCGGCGCAACTCTACGAGTTCGCCCCGGGTCCCCGCCGACGCGCCGGCATCCTCGTCGATCACCTGGTGCCCGGCTCGAAGGAGCAGCGCATCGCCGACTCGGTCGCCCTAGGCCCGCACGGTGCGCACGTGCTCGTGGTGGGGCATCCGTTCATCGACATCTGGCAGGCGGTGAAGCCCGCCCGGCTCGGTCGCGAGGCATGGCCCGTGATCCCACGCGGCACCGAGTGGAAGCACGGCATCTGCGAGGCGTTCGGCTGGCCGCACGACGAGCAGGCCGACATCGCTCGCGCCTGGCAGCGGATCCTCGGCACCGTGCGCGGATACGGCGACCTCGAACCTGCGCTGCTCGGGCGCGTCGAGGAGCTCATCGATTTCGTCACGGCGCCCGCGCCGGCGCGCTGACCCGTCGCTTCGTTCGGCGATCCGAAATGCTGCCAATCGCGCGGCTCCGCGCATCCGGGATGCGCCCCTCCGGCTATCGTGGCTGAGGCCGCCAAGCGGCCGTGACGTGACGGAGCGGGAGCCTTGACGACCGGCCGCGGGCGACGGGTGCTCCCTGGGATGTGGAGCAGATGAGCGACGACGAACAGCGAACGGCCGGCCCCGCCGACCGTACGAGATGGCGACGCTACCTCGCTGACGAGCGCGCGGAGGCCGCGGTGTACCGCGAGCTCGCGGCCAGGCGTGAGGGTGAAGAGCGCGAGATCCTCCTGGCCCTCGCCGCGGCCGAGGGTCGTCACGAGGCGCACTGGCTCGCGCTGCTCGACGGCGACGACTCGAGGGTGCCGCGCGCCGATCTCCGGACTCGCCTGCTCGGCGCGCTCGCTCGCCGGTTCGGCTCGATCTTCGTGCTCGCGCTCGCACAGCGCGCGGAGGCGCGCTCGCCGTACGCCAGCGATCCCGACGCGACCGCGGCGATGGCCGCCGACGAACGCATCCACGGCGAGGTCGTACGCGCGCTCGCCGCACGCGGTCGCCGCCGTCTCGCGGGCACCTTCCGCGCAGCGGTGTTCGGCATGAACGACGGCCTCGTCTCGAACCTCGCACTCGTGATCGGCATGGGCGCCACCGGCGTCTCGACCTCGGTCGTGCTCTTCACGGGCATTGCCGGGCTGCTCGCCGGCGCTTTCTCGATGGGTGCGGGTGAATACGTGTCGGTGCGGTCGCAACGCGAACTGCTCGAGGCATCCGCCCCCGACCCCACCGCTCGCGAGGCCCTCGCCGATCTCGACATCGACGCCAACGAACTGGCACTCGTCTACCGGGCCCGCGGGATGGGTGAGGACGAGGCCGGAGAACACGCGGCGCTGATCGTGGCACGGGTGAAGGCGGCCGGCCGGGCACCGGCACCGACCGATGCGCTCAACGTCCTGCAGCACGACGACGATGCCGTCGGCACCGGCCTTTCTGCTGCGGTGTCGAGCTTCCTGTTCTTCGCCTCGGGCGCGCTCGTCCCGGTGCTGCCGTATGCCTTCGGCCTGAGCGGACTGGCGGCGATCCTGACGTCGACCGTGCTCGTGAGCATCGCACTGCTCGCGACCGGCGCGACGGTCGGACTGCTCTCGGGAGTGTCACCGTTGAAGCGTGCGCTGCGGCAGTTGGCCATCGGTCTCGGCGCGGCCGGCGTCACGTACCTGCTCGGCCTCGCGTTCGGCACGACCCTGGCCTGAACAGTACGGTGACGTCGTCCACGCGGCGGGAGCTCAGCCCACGAGTCGGTTCCAGCCGTCGCCGTCGACGTGCTCGAAGATGAGGTTGGTCTCGGTGTGGGCGACCGCCGGGTGACCCGTGAGGTAGGCCAGGACGAACTCGCGGAGCTCTTCCGCGTCGCGTGCGGCGACATGGATCAGGTAGTCTTCGGCGCCGGCCATGTGGAAGACGCCGAGCACGCCGGGCAGATGCGGCACCTGCTCACGGAACGCGTCGATCTCGCTCCGGTCATGCTTCACGAGCCGAATGGCGATCAGCGCCTGCAGCGAGACCCCGAGTGCGGTGAGGTCGACGTCGACGCGATAACCGCGAACCGTGCCGAGGCTCTGCAATCGCCGGAGCCGGAGCGATACGGTTGACTCGGCGACACCGACTTCGGCGGCGAGTGCGGCGCCCGATGCACGTGCATTCGTCGAAAGGGCTTGCAGCAGCGCCCGGTCGACGCGATCGAGTTCGGGTTTCTGCGCCATCCTGCGGTCCTCCTCGGTGAGTTCTTGCAGAAGCTTCGAGATTTCGAGCATATCGTCATGATGGTGCGAGAGCGTTTGCCGATCACGGCAGATTCTGCTTGATTCGAGGTATGCAGACCTCGTCGTCACAGTTCGAGACCCGCGCCGTGCACGGCGGCATGGGCGGAGTCCGAGAAACCGGTTCACACGTTCCCGTCATCGATTTCTCCACCACGAATCCGCTCGGTTCCGTCGAGACCGGCGGCCTGTCATATGAGGAGCTCGCAACCGGGCACGACCTCGGTGAGGGGCGCTCCGCCGTGTACCAGCGGCTCTGGCAGCCGGGGGTCGCTCGCTTCGAGGAGTCGCTCGCCGGCCTCGAGGGCACCGAGGGCGCGGTGGCGTTCTCGAGCGGGATGGCCGCGTTGGCGGCGACGCTCATCGCCACGGTTGCCGACGGTCGACCGCATGTCGTCGCGGTGCGCCCGCTCTACGGAGGCACCGACCACGTGCTCGAGAACGGGCTGCTCGGCACCCGGGTGACCTGGACGGATGCCGCCCGCATCGCCGACGCACTCGAGGCAGACACGGGTCTCGTGATCGTCGAGACGCCGGCGAACCCCACCCTCGAGCTCCTCGATCTCAGGCAGGTGGCGGATGCCGCGGGCGACGTGCCGCTGCTCGTCGACAACACCTTCGCGACCCCGGTGCTGCAACGCCCGGTGGAGTTCGGTGCGACGCTCGTGCTGCACAGCGCCACGAAGTACCTCGGCGGGCACGGCGACGTCATGGGCGGCGTGGTCGCAGGCGACCAGGCTTGGGTCGAGCGGCTGCGCCGGGTGCGAGCGCTCACCGGTGGCCTGCTGCACCCCATGGCGGCATACCTGCTGCACCGCGGTCTTCGAACGCTGCCGGTTCGGGTGCGCGCCCAGCAAGAGACCGCCGCGGTGCTCGCCGAACGACTCCGCGCCCATCCCGCCGTCGGGCACGTGCACTACCCCGGCCTGCCCGGCCAGGACCCGGCCGGACTCGTCGGCACGCAGCTCGCCGGCCCCGGTTCGATCATCGCCATCGATCTCGTGGGTGGCTACGAGGCCGCCGCCCGCTTCACCGAGTCGTGCGAGCTGATCACCCACGCGGTCTCACTCGGCGGTGTCGACTCGCTCGTGCAGCATCCGGCGTCGCTCACGCACCGGCCAGTCGCCGGAGAGGCGAAGCCGGGCGCCGGCATTGTGCGTCTCTCCATCGGGCTGGAGCATGTCGACGACCTCACGACCGACCTGATGGCCGCCCTCGATGCGGCATCCGCCGTCGGCGACACCGCGCACGAGCAGGTCGACGCCGCCTGAACTAGTCGGCCCGCGGTGTGGTCGGGTCGGACGACGTGGTCGTCGTGCCCGCGGCATCCGGGCCTGCGGCATCCGCAGCTTCCGTGTTCGACTCCGTCGACAGCGGCGGATTCCGGATGCCGAGCCACGAGATGACTCCGCCGACCACGAGGAACACGGCAGTCGCGATGGCCGCGCGGCGGTAGCCGCCGACATCGAGCTGGGTGCCCACGATCATGCCGACGCTCGCGATCGCCACGAGCCCGGCGATTCTCGCGACCGCGTTGTTCACGGCCGACCCGATACCGGCCCGTGCCGGGTCGACGGCGCCGAGGATCGCCGAGGTGAGCGGCGCGACGGTCATCGCCATGCCGAGACCGACGGCGAGGATTCCAGGCAGGAACTGCAGCCAGTAGTTGAGCTCCTCCTGCACGGTGACGGTCAGCAGGTAGCCCACGGCGACGATGATCGGGCCGAGGGTCATGAAGATGCGCGGACCGAACCGGGTCGACAGCCCACCGAACCACGAACCGAGCAGCACGAGCATGATCGTCGGCGGCAGCGTCGCGAGTCCCGCGAGCGTGGCGGGAAAGCCGCCGGTCTCCTGCAGGAAGATCGCCATCGCGAATGGGCCGAGCGCGAACGACGCGTAGATGAAGAACGTCGCCAGGTTTCCGGTGGCGAAGTTACGGGCGTCGAAGAGGCTGAGCGGGAGCATCGGCTGCGAGACGCGGCGTTCCCAGAGCACGAACGCGACGAGTGCGAGCACGCCCACCACGAACGGCACGAAGACCGCGGGCGAATCCCAGCCGAAGCGCCCCTGCTCGATGAGCGCGAACACCGTGCCGCCGAGTCCCACGATCCCGAGCGCCGCGCCGACCCAGTCGATGCGTTCGCGGTGCGCGTCGGCATCGTCGCGGCCGAGCGCATGCATGATGACGAGCACCGCGGCGATGGGAAGCAGGTTGATCCAGAACGCGAGGCGCCACGAGACGAGGTCGACGAGCGCGCCGCCGAGCAGCGGCCCGACGAGGAACGCCGCCGTGGTCCACGCCGTCCAGCGCCCGATCGCCCTGCCCTGCTCGTTGCGCGGGAAGGTCGCGATGATGAGCGCCAGGGAACTCGGCACGAGCAGCGCGCCGGCCGCGCCCTGCAGCGCCCGGCCGATGACGAAGATGATGCCGTCGGGTGCGAGCGCGCAGATCATGGAGGTCGCCGCGAACCCGTACAGTCCGATGCGGATGATGCGCAGGCGCCCGAACGAGTCCGACAGCGATCCGGCGAGGAGGATGAGTGATCCGAGCGTCAACAGGTACGCGTCGACGGCCCACTGCTGCAGGGCGAGCCCGCCACCGAGTTCTGCGGCGATCGAGGGCAGCGCGACGTTGATGACGGCACCGTCGAGGAACGCGATGAACGAGACGACGATCGCGACGACGAGGACGCGGGTTCGACGATCCATTCGGGCCATGGGGGCCATGCTTCCACATGCACCGGATGCCGCGACCGGATGCCGCGGCAGTGCCCGATTCGCTCAGTGCCCGATTCGCTCAGTGCATCATTCGCTCAGTGCCTGCCGAGCCGGCGCCGCAACAGCTCGATGCGCGCCTGCAGTTGGGTGACGGTCGCCTGTGCGACGGCAGGACCGCCGCAGACGCGACGAAGTTCGGCGTGCACCTGCGAGTGCGGTTCGCCCGTGTGCCTCGCCCAGAGGCCGACCAGGCTGTTGAGGAGCGAACGCTGCTCCTTGAGGGTGCGGTAGAGCGCCACCGGCTCGGGGTGCTCCTCATCTGCCACCTGCTTGCGGCGCTCCCCCGCCCGACGCGCCTGGCGCGCCTGTCGGTGTCGCAGCAGCTCGGAGACCTGCTCGGGCTCGAGGATGCCGGGCAGGCCGATGAAGTCGAACTCCTCGTCGCTGCCGGGCTCCGCGAGGGTGCCGAACTCGGTGCCGTCGTAGAGCACCCGGTCGAACGAGGCATCCGACCCGATGGCCTCCCAAGTGCCGAGGTCGGCCTCCTCCGACGCCCGTTCCTCGCGGTTGGCAGATTCGAGGAGTCTGTCGTCGAGTCCCCCATCGTCGTTCTCCCCCGTGCGCCGATCGAGCGCGTGGTCGCGTTCGAGCTCGAGCTGCGACGCGAGGTTCATGAGGGACGGCACGTTCGGCAGGAAGACCGAGGCGGTTTCGCCACGACGCCGCGCGCGCACGAACCGCCCGATCGCCTGGGCGAAGAACAGCGGCGTCGACGCACTCGTCGCGTACACGCCCACGGCGAGCCGGGGCACGTCGACGCCTTCTGACACCATGCGCACCGCGACCATCCAACGGCGCGTATTGCCCGAGAAATCCTCGATGCGGGTGCTCGCCTCCTTCTCATCGGAGAGCACGACCGTGACCGGTTCACCGCAGATGCCCTGCAGGATCTGCGCGTACGCGCGCGCCGTCGACTGGTCGGTCGCGATCACCAGCCCGCCCGCGTCGGGGATGCCGTGGCGCACCTCGGAGAGCCGACGGTCGGCGGCGGCGAGCACGGCGGGAATCCATTCGCCCGTGGGTTCGAGCGCGGTGCGCCACGCCGAGGACGTGATGTCCTTCGTGTTGTCTTCGCCGAGCTTCGCCTCCATCTCGTCACCCGCGCGAGTGCGCCAGCGCATGTGGCCGGCGTAGACCATGAAGAGCACCGGCCGTACGACGCCGTCGGCGAGGGCACGCCCGTAGCCGTAGTCGTAGTCGGTCTTGGAGAGGCGGATGCCCTGCGCGTCGGGTTCGTAGTGCACGAACGGGATGGGCGCCGTGTCGGAGCGGAACGGCGTGCCGGTGAGCGAGAGCCGCTTCGTCGCAGGCTCGAACGCCTCGCGGATGGCGTCGCCCCACGAGAGCGCGTCGCCGCCGTGGTGCACCTCGTCGAGGATCACGAGGGTGCGCCCCGAGATGGTCAGCTCGCGGTGCAACGCGGGTCGCATCGCGACCTGGGCATAGGTGACGACGACGCCGTGGAAATGCCCAGCGGCCCTGCCGTGCGCATTCCGGAATCCTGGGTCGAGCCGGATGCCGGCGCGCGCCGCGGCATCCGCCCACTGTCGTTTCAGGTGGTCGGTCGGGGCGACCACCGTGATGCGATCGATGATGCGGCGCGCCCGAAGCTCGGCGGCGAGGCGTAGGGCGAACGTCGTCTTGCCGGCGCCCGGGGTGGCGGCGGCGAGGAAGTCGCGGGGCAGCTCGGCGAGGTACTGCTCGAGCGCTTCGGCCTGCCACGCGCGGAGCTTCGACGCAGTGCCCCACGGGGCGCGGGCCGGAAAGGAGGGTGGGAGGTGCTCGGCGGCCGAGGTACCCGGCTGATGGCCGGAAGGGGTCGCTGTGCTCACTGGATTCGAGCGTAGCGGAGGGTGGTGACATCCGTTGACTCCGCCGCTGAGCCTGCCGCAGCGAGCCCCGTCGGCGAAGGTTCCATTCGACAGGGCGTTTGCCACAATGGGGGGATGGTCATGCAGGCGCATCCGTGGTCCAGGTACGTTGCCCTCGGCGATTCGTTCACCGAGGGCATCGGCGACCCCGAGCCGAGCGTGCCCGGCGGCCACCGCGGCTGGGCCGACCGGGTCGCCGAGGTGCTCGGCCAGGGCACCGAGGACTTCGCCTACGCGAACCTCGCCGTGAGAGGCAAGCTCATCCAGCAGATCATCGACGAGCAGCTCGAGCCCGCGCTCGCGCTCCGCCCCGACCTGATCACCATCTCGGCGGGCGGCAACGACGTCATCCGGCCGCGCACCGACCCCGACGAGATCGCTGCCAGGTTCGAGTACGCGATCGAGCGGCTCTCGCGCGACCACGCGACCATCGTGATCTTCACGGGCGTCGACGTCGGCTTCTCGCCGGTGTTCCGGGGCATCCGCGGCAAGGTCGCGATCTACAACGAGAACCTCCGCAGGATCGCGAAGCGCTTCGACTGCATCGTCGCCGACCAGTGGGCCCTGACCGCCATCCAGGACCAGCGCATGTGGGCGCCCGACCGGCTGCACCTGAACTCGCTCGGACATCACACCGTGGCGCGCATGGTGCTCGCCGCGCTCAACGTCGAGAACGACCTCGAGCCCATGAAGCCCGAGCCGCTGCCCACGAGCACGTGGCGTCAGGCGCGCGTCGAAGACCTGTCGTGGGCACGCGAGTACCTCGTGCCGTGGGTGCTGCGCCGCATCCGTCACCAGTCCTCGGGCGACCTCATCTCCGCCAAGCGGCCGGATGCCGGTCCGTACTCGATCTCGGACTGAGCCGCGCCTGCGGACTCGAGCGCCCCCGGGTTCGTGAGCCGCCACCACGTGCCCGGGTCGTCGAGCGATGCGTCGAGCACGAGTGGCACGACGACCTCCTGCGCACCCGCGTGCACGACCGCGGTCCCCACTTCATCGCCGCGTGCCGCGAGGGTCACGGATTCGGCCCGCACCTCGACGTCGACGGGGGTGTCGTTCCAGATGACGACGGATGCCCCGCCGGCCGTGCGTGCCCGTGCGGTGTCGCCCCACGCAGTGTCGTACTCGGCGAGCACCTGGCCGGCCTCGAGCGGTGTGACCTCGTGGAAGCCGGGAGCGATCGAGTCGAGCAGGGCCGCGACCGCGTCGTTGAGCACGGCGTGGGTGTCGCCGCCGAGCAGCACGCCGACGAGAGTGACAGAGGACGCCCCCACGGGCACATCGGCCGAGAACAACAGGTTCGCCGCATCGTCGGTCGTTCCGGTCTTGATGCCGTCGACGCCGTGGCTGCCGAGCAGCTTGTTCGAGTTCTCCAGTGCGCCGAGTTCTGGGATGTCGACGACGGGAGTCGCCACGATCTCTGCGAGCACGGGATCGGTGAGCGCGATCTCGCCGAGCTTCACGAGGTCGGGGGCGGTGCTCACGTTGTCGAGCGACAGGCCGCTCGCGTCGGCGACGCGCGTCGCCGTGAGCCCGTGTTCGGCGAGCCAGGCGTTCCCACGGTCGACGAGCGCCGCCTCGGAGCCGAACGCCCAGTTGGCGATCGAGATGGCGTAGTTGTTGCCCGACGGCAGCAGCATCGCCTCGAGGCTCTCCCTGAGCGTCAGGGTGGAACCGGCTGCCACCGGGGCGACCGAGCCGTTCTGGGCAACCATGTTCCAATAGATGTCGATGTCGGCCTCGGTGTATTCGATCTCGGGGCCGCCCTCGCCCGCTGCGATCGGGTGCGCCTCGAGCACGACGAGCGCGGTGATGATCTTCGTGATGCTCGCGATCGGCACGGATGCCGTCTCGTTCCCCGCCGCGAGCAGGCCGTCGAACCCGACCGCGCCGACCGCGTAGCTGCCGAATCCGGGCAGGCTCAACTGCTGCGGCGGCGCGACGACCGGCTCGGGGTCGGTGATCACCGGTGCAGCTGCGGGGATCGGCGCGCCGAGGGCATTGCTCGTGTAGATCGCCCCGCTCGTGACCAGCGCGACCACCAGCGCGAGGGCGCCGAACACGACGATGCGGCGCCGTCGGTAGATTCTGGCGCGCTCGGCGCCGGGCCCTGGGCCTGCCTCAGGCATGCGCCGACTCCCCCTGGGCGGATGCCGGTGCCGATACCGGTGCCGATGCCCGCGCCGGCACCGTCTCGCCATCGATCGCGAGCGCGTACAACGCGACCGCAGCTGCCGCGGCGACGTTCAGGGAGTCGACGCCGTGCGCCATCGGGATCGTGACGATGCGGTCTGCGGCATCGAGGGCGCTGCGGCTCAATCCGTCGCCCTCCGCGCCGAGCACGAGCGCGAGACGCTCTGGCGGGTCGGCGGCGAGCGCACGCAGCGACACTGCGTCGTCGGCGAGGGCGAGCGCGGCGATGGTGAACCCGTGCGCATGCAGCAGCGACGCGGCATCCGGCCACTCGGGCAGTCGGGTCCACGGCACCTGCAGTACCGTGCCCATGCTGACGCGCACGCTGCGACGGTAGAGCGGGTCGGCGCAGCGCGGGCTCACGAACACGGCGTCGGCACCGAGCGCGGCGACCGATCGGAAGATCGCGCCGACGTTCGTGTGGTCGACGATGTCCTCGAGCACGACGACGCGACGCGCGTGCGCGAGCAGCACGGCCGGATCGGGCAGCTCGGGCCGGTGGAACGCCGCGAGCGCGCCGCGGTGCACCCGGTATCCGGTGATGGCCTCGAGCTGGTCGGGATCGGCGAGGTGCACCGGGATGTCGAAGGGGGCGAGCGACTCCTCGAGGGCGGCCAGCCACTTCTCCTCCATCAGCACCGAGCGCGGCCGGTGCCCCGCGCCGATCGCGCGCCGGATGACCTTCGCCGATTCGGCGATGTAGAGCCCCTCTGCCGGCTCGTGCGCGCTCCGAAGCGCGACGTCGGTGAGCCGAGCGTAATCGGCCACCTCATCGGATGCCGCGTCGCGGACTCGTTCGATGCGCATGTGCCTCCTCCCCTCAAGCCTGCCAGTGCGGAAACAATCCATGAAACCGGCGCGTTCTAGACTCATGACCACCGTCGAAAGGGGAACCCGCTTGGCACCCGAAGTCGAGGCTCCGACGCTGATCGACGACGCGTTGCTGCGCGAGGCGACCGATCTCATGCGAGACCGGCGTGTCGCCGTGCTCACCGGGGCGGGCGTCAGCACCGACTCGGGCATCCCCGACTACCGCGGTGAGGGCGCGCCGGTACGAACGCCGATGACGTTCCAGACCTTCCTCGGCTCCGAGTCGGCACGCAAGCGATACTGGGCCGGCAGCCACCTCGGATGGCGCAACTTCGCCGGCGCACGGCCGAACGCCGGGCACCGGGCACTCTCCCGGCTCGAAGCGCACGACGTCGTCTCGGGCATCGTCACGCAGAACGTCGACGGACTCCACCGCCGGGCGGGCAGCCGTCACGTCGTCGAGCTGCACGGTGGGATGGACCGCGTGCTCTGCCTCACCTGCGGCCAGCACTACGCCCGCCAGGCGGTCGCCGGTCGGCTCGAGGAGCTGAACCCGTCCATCGACCTCGATACGGCGATCCGCGCACGTCCCGACGGCGATGTCGACGTCGACGACGTGGAAGCGATGATCATCCCGGCGTGCACCGTCTGCGGCGGCATCCTGAAGCCCGACGTCGTCTTCTTCGGCGAGTTCGTGCCGACCGACACCTTCCGGGCTGCGGCCTCGCTCGTGCACGGCGCAGACACGCTGCTGGTGGCCGGCTCGTCGCTGGTCGTGAACTCGGGCATCCGGCTCATCGAACTCGCGCGCCGCCGTCGCGTGCCGATTGTCGTCGTGAATCGCGGCGCGACGAAGGGCGACGCACGCGCGGCCGTGAAGATCGATGCAGGGGCGAGCGAGACGCTCGCGGCGATGGCGACCGCACTGCTCGACTGAATCCTCAGCGCGCACGCCGCCGCCGGCGGCGTCCGTTGCCGCCCACCATCGAGCGCATGAGCGCGAGCAGCTTCTCGGCCGAGTCGGCCCAGTTGTACCGGGCGGCCACGTGCACGGATGCCGCCGAGCGCCGCTCCCACTCCCCGTCGCGTTCGAGCGCCCACAGCGCGGCGACGAGCGATTCGGGGTTGTCGGGGTCGAAGAAGAGCGCGGCGTCACCGCCGATCTCACGGAAGATCGGGATGTCGCTCACGACGACGGGCGTGCCGAGCCGCATGGCCTCGACGAGAGGGATGCCGAACCCCTCGGCCTTCGACGCGTGCACGAGTGCCGTGGCGTTCGCGAGGATCTCGGCGTACGCGGCATCCGTCACGCCATCGTGGAAGACGAGGCGCGCCTGCGGCGCCAGCCGGGTCAGCCGGGTGCGTTCGTTGCGGGAGATGCGGCTCATGAGGTGCAACTCGTGGTCGGGCAGCGCGGCGACCGCCCGCACGAGGGTGTCGACGTTCTTGTAGGGCATGTACGAGCCCATGTAGACGAGCCGATGGCCGTCAGGGCGGCGGCGCGGCAGGTCGGCGTGGCCGAGGTCGTCGGCCGCGTTGGGCACGACGGTGACCGGCCGACGGGTGAGGTCGTGCTCGCGGATGAGCGCGGCCGTCGTCTCGGACACCGTGACGACGCCGTCGGCGCGATTCAGCAGCATCCGCTGCGGCCACCAGGCCAGGTGGTAGAGACGCCAGAGCAGGCGCACGGGCGCGGCCAGGTCGCGCGGCGGCGTACGGTTTTCGTAGTAGATGAGGTCGTGCACGGTGAGCAGCAGCTTGTAGTTGCGCCCCCACGAGCCCATGGTCTGCATGGGCGTGAACACGAGGTCGGGGCGCAGCTTTCGCACCTGCAGGGCGACGAGCGGTTCGCGAATGCTCGTCGGCGAGCTCACGAGTTGCCACGGCAGCGCGGGCAGCATCTCGAGCTGCCGGTGGTCGCTGATGAGCATGGTGAGCGGATGCCGCGTGCCGAGCTCTGCGACGATGCCCGCCGTGAACCGTGAGATGCCGTCGTGCCGACCGATGCGCGTGTACCGGCAGTCGACGACGAGCCTCACGTGCGCGCTCCTGAGCGCAGGAATCGCAGGATGCGCGCCGCCGCGTCGCCGGGCGTCTCGTAGTGGATCAGGTGCCCGACCTCAGGGATGACCTCGAGCGAGGCGTCGGGAAAGCGCGTGACGAGCCGGTGCTGCGCGTCGAGCGGCGTGACATCGTCGCGCTCGGCAGCCACGAGCAGGGTCGGCACGTGGATGTCGGGCGCGTACTCACTGACGTCATGGCTCACGGAGGCACGGAACGCCTCGAGCACGGCGTCGCGATCGCCGAAGGCGGAGAAGTACCGGTCGTGCTGGTCGTGGATCCACCGGCGAAGGGCCTTCGAGCGCGTCTTCGCCATCGTGACGCTCATCAGCCGCACGATGGCGCCGTTGCGCAGCAGCGCGAATCCCGCCTTCTCGGGGAGGGCCGCAGCGGTGCGGTAGTACAGCACCGCGAGCCGCGTCATCACGCCGCGCGGGCCCTCGAGGGCGGGAGCCCCGATCGGGTTCACGAGCACGAGTCGTTCGGGCGCGAGCCCGCGGGCGACCGCCGCAGACGCCACGATCGAGCCGAACGAGTGCCCGAGCAGCGCATAGGGGCCGGTGATGCCGACAGCGTCGATGAACGCCGCGAGCCAGTCGGCGTACGCGTCGATGTCGTGCGGGCGGCCGGCGAAGGTCGCGGACTCGCCGAAGCCCGGCAGGTCGGGCGAGATGATGCGGAAGCCGGGCAACTGGGCCACGACCGGCTCGAGGCCGTGGTGGTCGCCGCGGAACCCGTGCACGAGCACCAGCACCGGGGCATCCGTCGCGCCGTACTGCCACCACGCGGTCTCGGTGCCGTCGACGTCGACGCGGTGCTCGCTCACGGGGATGCGAGCGAGCTGCTCGGCGTACGGGGAGTCGATCATCCCGGATATTCTACGGCGCGGCACCGGTGCGACCGTCGCTCTCCACAGCGGATGCCGCGGACACGCGCGCGGCGCTGCGGCTCATGACAGTGGCCGCCCATAGCCTTCGACCATGGCTGACACGACGAGCGCCCGCTGGGCCGACACCCTTGCCGTCTTCGACCTCGAGACCACGGGCATCGACGTCGATACCTGTCGCATCGTCACGGCGCACGTCGGCGTGATCGGCCTGCGCGGCGAGGTGCTCGAACAGCGCGAATGGCTCGTCGACCCCGGCGT
>DASSBT010000169.1:0-5674 GCA_035698465.1 Agromyces sp.
TCAACGACCAGATGCTCGAGGCGGCAGGTGAACTCAAGTTCGAACTCGCGGCCCGACTCCGCGACGAAGTCTCCGACCTCAAGCGCGAGCTCCGGCAGATGGAGCGTGCCGGTCACCTCGGCTGACGAGCGCGAACCGCGCCGGCAGGCTGGCAATCGAACGTATGTTCGCTGAGAGCGCGTGCGGCTCAGGGCTCCGTGTCGGTGGTGCTCTCTAGACTCGTAGGGTGCCAGTTTCACGTCTCGATGCCCATACGCGCCTGAGCGTCCGCGGTGCCCGCGTGCACAACCTGCAGAACGTCGACGTCGAGATCCCACGTGACGCGATGGTCGTCTTCACTGGCCTGTCGGGCTCGGGCAAGTCGTCGCTCGCCTTCGACACGATCTTCGCCGAAGGGCAGCGACGGTACGTCGAGTCGCTGTCCGCGTACGCACGTCAGTTCCTCGGGCAGGTCGACCGGCCCGACGTCGATTTCATCGAAGGCCTCAGTCCCGCGGTCTCGATCGACCAGAAGTCGACCAACCGCAACCCGCGTTCGACCGTGGGCACGATCACGGAGATCTACGACTACATGCGGCTGCTGTGGGCCCGCATCGGCGTGCCGCACTGTCCCATCTGCGGTGAGCGCATCCAGCGACAGACGGTGCAGCAGATCGCCGATCAACTGATGGAGCTGCCAGAGGGCACCCGCTACCAGGTGCTCAGCCCGGTGGTCTCGAAGAAGAAGGGCGAGTTCGTCGATCTGTTCCGCGATCTCGCGGCACAGGGCTACTCGCGCGCAGTGGTCGACGGCGAGGTCATTCGGCTCGACGAGCCACCGGTGCTGAAGAAACAGGTCAAGCACGACATCTCCGTCGTCGTCGACCGCCTCGTCGCCGGGCCCGACATCCTGAATCGCCTCACCGACTCGCTCGAGACCGCGCTTCGCCTGACCGACGGCCTCGTGCAGGTGAACTACGTCGACGAGTCGGGCCCGGCAGCGTGGGCGACCTACTCCGAGAAGCTCTCCTGCCCCAACCAGCATCCGATCCAGCTCACCGAGATCGAACCGCGCACCTTCTCGTTCAACGCACCGTTCGGGGCCTGCCCCGAGTGCTCCGGGCTCGGCACGCGAATGTCGGTCGATGATGCGCTGCTTCTCGGCGACCCCGCCATGAGCATCGCCGAGGGCGTGATCATCCCGTGGACGTCGCAGGGCAAGAGCCTGTACAACTACTACGAAAAGCTCCTGGCGGGGCTCGCCCGTGACCTCGGGTTCTCGCTCGACACCCCCTGGGAGGAACTGCCCGACGACGCGCGCCAGGCGGTGCTCCGCGGTGACAACTTCGAGGTGAAGGTGCGCTGGCGCAATCGCTACGGGCGAGAGATGAGCTACACCTCGGGTTTCGAGGGCGTCGTGCCCTATATCGAGCGGCAGTATCTGCAGGCCGAGACCGACGTACAGCGCGCCAGGTGGTCGGAGTACCTCCGAGAGGTGCCGTGCCCGGTCTGCGACGGCAAGCGACTCAAGCCAGAAGTGCTCTCGGTACTCATCCACGGGGCGAGCATCGCCGACGTCGGCCTCCTCAGCCTCACCGAGGCACGTTCGTTCATGGACCGGCTGCACCTCTCCGATCGCGAGCAGGCGATCGGTGCACAGGTGTTGCGTGAGATCAAGGTGCGCCTCGACTTCCTCATCCGCGTCGGGCTCAGCTACCTCGACCTCTCACGGGCCGCCGGGAGCCTGTCGGGCGGCGAGGCGCAACGCATCCGTCTCGCGACGCAGATCGGTTCGGGCCTCACCGGCGTGCTCTACGTGCTGGACGAGCCGAGCATCGGCCTGCACCAACGCGACAACCGGCGCCTGATCGACACCCTCATCGCGCTCCGCGATCTCGGCAACACCCTGATCGTGGTCGAACACGACGAAGACACCATCCGTACGGCCGACTGGATCGTCGACATCGGGCCGGGCGCCGGCGTGAACGGCGGCACCGTCGTGCACTCGGGCAGCTACGCCGACCTCGTCACGAACACGCGTTCGCTGACGGGCGACTACCTCTCGGGCCGACGGGAGATCCCGACTCCCGCGCGTCGCCGCCCGGTCGACCGCGAACGCATGATCTCGGTCACGGGTGCAGAAGCCAACAACCTCCGTGGCATCGACGTCGATTTTCCGCTCGGCACGTTCACGGCGGTCACCGGGGTCAGCGGTTCGGGCAAGTCGACACTCGTCAACGACATCCTGTACCGGGTGCTGGCGAACCGCCTGAACGGTGCGCGCAAGGTTCCGGGCAAGCACCGCAGGGTGACCGGTCTCGACCACCTCGACAAGGTGGTGCATGTCGACCAGGCACCGATCGGGCGCACGCCTCGGTCCAATCCGGCGACGTACACGGGCGTGTTCGACCGAATCCGCACACTGTTCTCCGAAACGAACGAGGCGAAGGCACGCGGCTACCTGCCCGGCCGGTTCAGCTTCAACGTCAAGGGCGGCCGATGCGAGGCGTGCTCCGGCGACGGCACGATCAAGATCGAGATGAACTTCCTCCCCGACGTCTACGTCGCGTGCGAGGTCTGCGGCGGCAAGCGCTACAACCGCGAGACCCTGCAGGTGCACTACAAGGGCAAGAACATCGCCGAGGTGCTCGAGATGCCGATCAGCGAGGCGGCCGAGTTCTTCGAGCCGATCTCGGCCATCCACCGCTACCTGAAGACCCTCGTCGACGTCGGCCTCGGCTACGTGCAGCTCGGGCAGAGCGCGACCACGCTGTCGGGCGGCGAAGCCCAGCGTGTGAAGCTGGCCACCGAGCTCCAGCGGCGTTCGAACGGCCGGAGCGTCTATGTTCTCGATGAGCCGACGACCGGCCTGCACTTCGAAGACGTGCGCAAACTCCTGAAGGTGCTCGCCAAGCTCGTCGAGAAGGGCAACACCGTCATCGTCATCGAGCACAGCCTCGACGTCATCAAGTCAGCCGACTGGATCATCGACCTCGGCCCAGAGGGCGGGTCCGGCGGTGGCCAGGTCGTCGCCACCGGCACGCCCGAGCAGGTCGCCCGCGTGCCCGAGAGCCACACCGGCTACTTCCTGCGCGAGATCTTCGATGCGGCATCCGTGCGCGCCGAGGTTGCCAGCTGAGGCGATGAGCACTGCGTCGGCGAGAACCCAGAGCGTTCCCTACCGCCCGAAGCCGGGGGAGATCCCGACGGGCCCGGGCGTCTATCGATTCAGGGACGCCGAGCGGCGCGTGCTCTATGTCGGCAAGGCCAAGAACCTGAGGGCACGCCTCTCGAACTACTTCGCGCCCTTGCACACGCTGCACGAGCGCACGCGACGCATGGTGACCAGCGCCGCCGCCGTCGAATGGACCGTGGTTCGCTCCGACGTCGAGGCCCTGAACCTCGAGATCACCTGGATCAATGAGCTGAAGCCGCCCTTCAACGTGCGCTTCAAGGACGACAAGTCCTATCCCTACCTCGTCGTGACACTCGGCGACGAGGCACCGCGAGCGATGGTCTCGCGCAAGCGCGGCATCCCGGGCGCTCGGTACTTCGGCCCGTATCCCAAGGTGTGGGCCGTCAACGAAACGCTCGACCTGTTGATCAAGCTGTTCCCGATCCGCACCTGCAAAGACAGCGATTACCGCCGTGCGATGGCGTCGGGCAAGCCGTGCTTTGCAGGGCAGATCGGGCGCTGCTTCGGGCCGTGCTCCGGCAGGGTCACGGTCGAGGAGCACCGTGACAACGTCGACCGATTCGTGGCCTTCATGCAGAACCAGGACCCGAGGATCCTCGACGATCTCCGGGCGGCGATGCGAGCGGCAGCCGATGTGCAGGACTACGAGACCGCGGCGCGTCGTCGCGACCAGCTTCAGGCTGCCACGGCGTTCTTCGAGAAGAGCGCCATGGTGCTCGGCGACCGGGTCGATCTCGACGTCTTCGGCATCGAGCACGATGAACTCGCCGCCGCGGTGCAACTGTTCGTCGTGCGCGGCGGCCGAGTGCGAGGCGTGCACACCTGGACGGTCGACAAAGAGCTCGATGTACCGCTCGGCGACCTCGTCGACTCGGTGGTGCAGAACGCCTACGGCGACGGTCTCAACCCCGCCCGAGAGGTGATCGTTCCCGAGCTTCCCGATGACGCCGCGGCGCTCGAGACGTGGCTGGGCACCCTCGCCGGGCGCAAGGTGCGGCTCCGCGCGGCCCAGCGTGGCGACAAGGCGGCGCTGCTCCAGACGGCCACGCAGAACGCCAAGCAGTCGCTCATGCTCTACAAGACGCGTCGAAGCGCCGACTTCACCACCCGGTCACGTGCCCTCGAAGACATCCAGGAAGCGCTGGGCATGGCTGATGCGCCGCTTCGGATCGAGTGCTACGACGTCTCGCACCTGAGCGGCACGAACATCGTCGCCTCGATGGTCGTCTTCGAAGACGGACTCCCTCGCAAAGACGAATACCGCCGGTTCACGATCTCGAGCTCGACGGATGACACCGACTCCATCCATCAGGTACTCACCCGACGGCTGGCATACCTCGCCACGCCGAGGCGATCCGGCGAGCAGAACGGCGACGACGCCGATGCACACGACATCGAGACGGTCGCTTCAGGTGAGCCGGATGCCGCCGCATCTGAGCGACGCAAGAAATTCGCCTACCGCCCGAACCTCCTCGTCGTCGACGGTGGGCAACCGCAGGTCGCTGCTGCAGCGCGCGCGTTGGAGGCATCCGGCGTGGAGGGCATCTACCTCTGCGGCATCGCGAAGCGACTGGAGGAGATCTGGACGCCAGATGCCGATTTCCCGGTGATCCTGCCTCGCAACAGTGACGCGCTCTTCCTGTTCCAACGCGTTCGCGATGAAGCACACCGGTTCGCCATCACCCACCAGCGCCAGCGGCGGAAGCGCGATATCGGTTCCGTGCTCTCGGAGATTCCCGGTCTCGGGCCCGCGCGCGTGAAGGAGCTGCTCCGCCACTTCGGATCCGTGTCGCGGTTGCGTGCCGCGACCGAGATCGAGATCACCGAGGTGAAGGGGATCGGCCCTGCCCTCGCCGCGACCGTGCATGCCCGACTTCGCACCGACGGCGGGCCTGCTCCCCGGTAGGCTGAGGTGTCGATGCGCGGAAGGGGACCCGAGACGATGTCAACTGGAGCACTGCAACAGGAGATGCTCATCGTCACCGGGATGTCGGGCGCAGGACGCACCACCGTCGGCAACGCGTTGGAAGACCTGGGCTGGTACGTGGTCGACAACCTCCCGCCGCAGATGCTGCGCCCCTTGGTCGAACTCGTCGAGCGAGCCGGCGCCTCGCTGCCGCGAATCGCCGCGGTCGTCGACGTGCGCGGCGGTGACTTCTTCTTGGAGCTTCGCGACATCATCCAGGCCCTCCGCACCGGCGTGAACGTGCGCGTCGTCTTCCTCGATGCGACCGATGCCGTGCTCGTGCGCCGCTTCGAATCCGTTCGCCGGCCGCACCCGCTGCAGGAGGACGGCACGCTCCTCGACGGCATCGGCGCCGAGCGCATTCGCCTCGCCGAGCTGCGCGAATCGAGCGACATCGTCATCGACACCTCCGACCTCAACATCCACCAACTCGCAACGCTCATCACCGAGACCTTCGCCGAAGAAGGCAGGGCCGGGCTGCAGGTCACGCTGCTGAGCTTCGGTTTCAAGTACGGACTTCCGGCCGACGCCGA
>DASSBT010000170.1:0-15565 GCA_035698465.1 Agromyces sp.
ATCAGGAATGATCACAGCAGGAAGAGGCCGGCTCGTTGCGCTCGCAGCGGTCGCGGTCGGGGCGACAGTGGCCCTGGCAGGGTGTGCGTCGGGCGATCCGCTCGACGAGGGATCGAACGGCGGCGGCGAGGCATCCGAGACCCTCGTCGTCGGCTCGCAGGACTACTACTCGAACGAGATCATCGCCGAGATCTATGCCCAGGCGCTCGAAGAGAACGGGTACACCGTCGAACGGCAGTTCCGCATCGGCCAGCGCGAGGTGTACATCCCCGAGATCGAGGACGGCGCCATCGACGTGTTCCCCGAGTACACGGGCAACCTCCTGCAGTACTACGTGCCCGACACCGCGGCCACCACGAGCGACGACGTGTACGCCGAACTCGAGGGCGCACTGCCCGATGGACTGCGGGTACTCGACCAGTCGCCGGCGACCGACCAGGACTCGTACAACGTGACGAGCGCCTTCTCCGAGGAACACGGCGTCACGAGCCTCGCCGACCTGAAGGACGTCGCGACCCCGATCACGCTCGGTGGCAACTCCGAGCTTGCGACCAGGCCCTACGGCCCCGACGGGCTCGCTTCGGTCTACGGTGTCGAAGTCGGGTTCACTCCGATCGAAGACAACGGGGGCCCGCTCACCCTCAAGGCCCTCGTCGACAACCAGGTGCAGATGGTGAACATCTTCAGCGCCGACCCGAACATCGCCGCGAACGACCTCGTGACGCTCGAGGACCCAGAGGGGCTCTTCCTCGCGTCCCATGTCGTCCCCGTGGTCAGCGAGAAGGTCACCGACGAGATCGCCGAGGTCCTGAACACGGTCAGCGCGGCGCTCACGCCCGAAGACCTCGTCGCCCTCAATTCGCTCAGTGTGAATGAACAGCAGTCGGCCGACCAGATCGCGAGCGACTGGCTCGCCGAGCAGTCGCTCTTCTAACGATTGCGGTCGAGGTCGGAGGGGTCGGATGCCACGGCGTTCGGCCCCTCCGTCGTGTCGGGAGCGGCGGCGAGCTCGACGCCGTCGGCGACATTCGCCGGCCCGGTGCCCTGCACGGCCGCTGCCATGTGCTTGGCCTCTGAGCGCACCAGCAGTTTCTTGATCCCCCACATGGTCACGAGGAATGCCGCGATCACCGCAATGAACAGATAGCCCGCCCAGTGCAGCGTACGGCTGAGCTCGCGGAAACTTCCGGCCGCGAGCCAGCCGACACTGACATATGCGAACGCCCAGATGATGCATGCCGGCACCGTCCAGGCGATGAATTTGCGGTAGCGCATCGTGCTCATGCCGACGACGAGCGGGACGAGCGAGTGCAATACGGGAAGGAACCGTGAGATGAAGACGGCGGGGCCACCACGTCGATCGATGTAGCGTTGGGCGCGGGCCCAGTTCTCTTCGCCGAGCCTGCGGCCGATCCGTGAATGTTGTATGTGCGGGCCGAACCAGTGTCCCAGCGCGAAGCCGATGCTCTCGCCGATGACCGCCCCGATGATGACGGTGAGCGTGAGCGCGAAGTACTCCCCGAGGCCTCCGACCCCGGTCGCCGCGACGAGCACGATCGTGTCGCCCGGCACGACGAGTCCGATGAGTATGGACGTCTCGAGCATGATGCCGAGCCCCGCGAGCAGCGTGCGCGCGATCGGATCGACGGACTGCACCGTGTCGAGGATCCAGTCGAGCAACTCGTTCACCGTTCGAGCGTATCGACGCCGCGCCCGCTCGCGTCACCCTCTGGGACGATTCCGAGGATCATACGCCACGGGACGATTTCGACGGTGGTGCGACGGGACGATTCCGAGGACCCTGCTACGGGACGATTCCGAGGATCGCGACGAACGCGGCGAGAGGCGCGGCGACCAGCGCGACGGATGCCGCGAGCACCATGCCGCGCGCCCCGGCGCGCAGCTCGCCGGCGCCGCCGGCGCCGCCCGCGCCGGTGCCGCGGTCGTCGAGTCGCGCGAGCCGTGCCGTGAGCATCTCCGCATCGGGGCTCGAGTTCGACTCCACATCGGCGAAGGCGTGCGACTCGGGGTTGCCGACCCGCTCGAGCGCACCGCGGAGGGCATCCGGCCCGACCGCGCGGCGCGCTCCGTCGTCGGCGAGCATCTCGGTGAGGATGACGACCGATCGCTCGGCGCGATTGGCGATCGGAAACCAGGGGAGCGCGCTGTGCCAGGCTCGGAACGCGAGCCGGACGAGGTGATGCAGCTGGTCGAGGTGGGTGCGCTCGTGTGCGATGACGGCAGTGAGCTCATCGGGATCGAGCGCCTCGATGAGACCCTCGGTGAGCACGGTGGCGGTGCGGATGCCGGGCACGCAATAGGCGATCGGCGCAGGGTGGGCCAGCACGCGGGTGCGTGGCTCGCCGGGCATGGGGTCACTCAGCACGTCGACGAGCTGATGCTGGCGTCGTCGTTCGCGTTCGGCGCGAACCGCGACGAAGGCCAGGTTGGCGACGAGGAGGAGTGCGACGGCTGCGGCAAGCGTGAGCGCGGCGATCTCGAGCACGCCGAATTCGCGGGCGATGGGCCCGCCGATGAGCGCTGGCATCAGCTGCGCGAGCGCGGCGGGCAGCGATCCGGCCGGAGCGGCGCCGAACGCGAGCAGGCAGCCGATCATCGAGAGTCCGCCCGCGAGCGCAATGGCCTGCCAGAGTGCGAGCGCGGTGGCCGGCGCGCGCGAGGGCCAGCTCGCGCGCGAGACGAGCATCGGCACCGGCCACGCGAGCGCGAGCGCGAGCGCGCCGAGCAGCGCGGCGATCGCGAACACGTCAGCGCTGGGCGAGTTCGTCGAGGACCCGCCGCAGGGTTGCCGCTTCGCCCGAGCTCACGGTGCCGACGAACCGGGCGAGCGCGGCGTCGCGATCGCTGGACTGGTCGAGCACCTCGCGCATCAACTCGGCGGTGTGCTCCTCCCGGCTGAGGAGGGCGCGATAGCGGTGCGGACGCATGTCTCGTGAGCGCGAGACGAAGCCCTTGCGCTCGAGCCGTGAGAGCACGGTGAGCATCGTGGTCGTCGCGACACCCCGGCCGGCGTCGTCGCGTGCGGCGAGCGCGTCGCGCAATTCGTTGGCAGTGAGTGCGCTCTCGGTCGACCAGAGCAACTCCATCACCGAGCGTTCCAGCTCACCGAGACTCGCCATGCCACCAGATTACCGCCCTCGCGCCAAATGTTCTACGCTGCGTAGAAGATGGGTTCTACGTGCTGTAGAAAAACAGGGTCGCGGTGCCGCCACGACCGGAAGGGGCATCCGTGAACGAACTGCTCGACCCGCTGCTGCTGGCAAGGTGGCAATTCGGCATCACCACCCTGTACCACTTCCTCTTCGTTCCGCTCACGATCGGACTCGCAACCGCGGCGGCGATCTTCCAGACCGTGTGGTACCGCACCGGCAAGGGCGAGTACCTGCGCATCACGCGGTTCTTCGGCACGATCTTCCTCATCAACTTCGCGATGGGCGTCGTCACGGGAATCGTGCAGGAGTTCCAGTTCGGCATGAACTGGTCGGAGTACTCCCGATTCGTGGGCGACGTGTTCGGCGCGCCGCTCGCGATGGAGGGACTGCTCGCCTTCTTCTTCGAGGCGACGTTCATCGGGCTCTGGATCTTCGGCTGGGACAAGCTGCCCCGAGGCATCCACCTCGCCACGATCTGGGCGACTGCCATCGGCAGCATCTGCTCGGCCTACTTCATCCTCGCGGCGAACGCATTCATGCAGAACCCGGTCGGGTACGAGCTGAACCTCGAGAAGGGTCGCGCCGAACTCGTCGACATCTGGGCGGTGCTCTCGAACCCCGTGGTCGTCGCGGCGTTCCCGCACACCATCTTCGCGAGCTTCATGGTCGCGGCAGGGCTCATCATCAGTGCGGCGGCCTGGCACCTCGCACGCAACCAGCACCTCGACACCATGCGGCCGGCGCTGAAGTTCGGACTCTGGGCGATGGTGGCCGCCGGCATCCTCACGACGCTGTTCGGCGATCAGTTGAGCCTCGCGATGGTCGCGACCCAGCCGATGAAGATGGCGGCGGCCGAGGCCACCTACGACACGGTCTGCGGGGCGGATGCCTCGTTCTCGCTGTTCACGCTCGGCACACCCGACGGAACGACCGAGCTGTTCTCGATCCGCGTGCCGTACCTGCTCTCGTCCCTTTCCACGCACACCTTCGACGGGTGCGTCGAGGGGATCAACGATCTCCAGGCGGAGTACCGCGAGCTCTGGGGTCCCGGTGACTACGCGCCGATCATCTGGGTCACCTACTGGGCGTTCCGCTGGATGATCGGGCTCGGCCTCGCACACGTGCTCGTGGCGGTCGTCGGCCTGTGGCTGACGCGAAAGGGTCGTCTGCCGAAGCAGCAGTGGATCTGGAAGATCGCGGTGTGGAGCTTCCCGCTCTCGCTGGCCGCGATGAGCGTCGGCTGGATCTTCACCGAGATGGGGCGCCAGCCCTGGATCGTGTTCAGCCTGCTGCCCACCGAGTCGGCGGTCTCGCCGAACGTGACCGGCCTCGACGTGCTCATCTCGCTCGTCGCGTTCACCCTCGTCTACGGCGCGCTCGCGGTGGTGGAGGTGCGCCTCGTGATCCGGGCGATCCGCAAGGGCCCGCCCGAGCTCGGAAACCCCCATCCCGAGACGGGCCGCGTCGAGCCGGCCGCGACGGTCTACTAAGAGGAGACGGACATGGATCTCACAGTGCTCTGGTTCTGGATCGTCGCATTCCTCTTCGTCGGCTACTTCGTGCTCGACGGGTTCGATTTCGGAGTCGGGATGTCGCTGCCCTTCCTCGGTCGCGACGACACCGATCGGCGTGTGCTCATCAACACGATCGGCCCGGTGTGGGACCTCAACGAGACGTGGGTCATCGTCGCGGGCGCGTCGCTGTTCGCGGCCTTCCCCGAGTGGTACGCGACGCTGTTCTCGGGGTTCTACCTCCCGCTGCTGCTGATCCTGCTCGCCCTCATCGCCCGTGGCGTGTCGTTCGAGTACCGCCACCAGCGACCAGAGTCGGCGTGGAAGCGCCGCTTCGACGCCATGATCGTGACCGGGTCGGCAGTTCCGGCATTCCTGTGGGGCGTGGCATTCGCGAACATCGTCCAGGGCGTGCCGCTCGACGCCGGCCACAACTACACCGGCACCGTCGTCGACCTGCTGAACCCCTATGCGCTGCTCGGGGGCGCGACGACGCTGCTGCTGTTCTTCACGCACGGCGTGGTGTTCGTGTCGCTGAAGACCGACGGGCCGATGCGCGAGCGGGCGCGGGGCCTCGCCACGCGCGCCGGGTCGGTCACCATCGCCGTGGCAGCGGTCTTCCTCGTGTGGACCGGGCTCGCATCCGGCACGACGTGGTTCTGGATCCTCGCCGCGGTCGCCGCGGTCGCGCTCATCGCGGGTTGGCTCGCCAACCTCCGGGGCGCAGAGGGGGTCGCGTTCACGTTCCTCGCGATCACCGTCGCAGCGGCCGTGTTCGCACTCTTCGCGTCGCTCTTCCCCGACGTGATGCCGGCCTCGAACGACCCGGCCAACAGCCTGACGATCGAGAACGCCTCGAGCACCGAGTACACGCTCACCGTCATGAGCTGGCTGGCCCTGTTCGTGCTGCCACTGGTGCTGGCCTACCAGGGATGGACGTACTGGGTCTTCCGCAAGCGCATCACGCGCACGTCGATCGAGAGCGCGGCGCACTGACGTGAAGCCACTCGACCCGCGCCTCGTGCGGCGATCCGGTGCCGCACGGCGATTCCTCCTGGCCGGCGGGGCGCTCGCGCTGGTGCAGGCCGCGGCGATGCTCGCGTTCGCCGGTGCACTCGCGACGCTGGTTGCAGGACTCATCGACGGCATGCGGATGCCGCAGGCCGCACCCCTCCTGACGATGCTCATCGTCGCGGCATCCGCTCGCGCCATCGCCGCGTGGCTCTGGGAGCTCGTGGGATCCTCGGGAGCCATGCGCGTGAAGGCGCAGCTGCGGGCGGAGCTACTGACGGCGCTGGAGCGGCGACCCGCAGGCGTGCCGGGATTCCCGACCGCCCGCGTCGCCATGCTGCTCGGCCCAGGCCTCGACGCGCTCGACGGGTACTTCGGCACGTACCTGCCGCAGCTCGTGCTCACCGCGGTCGCCACCCCCATCCTGATCACGGCCACCTGGATCGCCGACCCGCTCTCGGGGCTCGTGCTCGTGATCGTGCTGCCCCTCATCCCGGTGTTCATGGCACTCATCGGGATGGCGACGGGTGCGGTGCAACGACGCCAGTGGGAGAGCCTCGCTGCGCTCTCGCGCGGATTCCTCGAGGTCGTCGGCGGACTCTCGACGCTCATCGTGTACGGCCGGGCCGAACGTCAGACCAAGCGGATCCGGGCCGTCACCGACGAATACCGCGCGCGAACGATGAAGGTGCTGCGCATCACCTTCCTCTCCGGCTTCACCCTCGAGTTCGCCGCGAGCCTCTCGGTCGCGCTGGTCGCCGTGTCGATCGGCCTGCGACTCGTGGCCGGCGACCTCACGCTCGCGGCCGGCCTGTTCGTGCTGGTGCTCGCCCCCGAGGTGTTCCTGCCGCTCCGCAACGTCGGTGCGGCGTTCCACGCCTCGGCCGAGGGGGTCACCGCGTCGGCCGACGCGTTCGAGATGCTCGACGCGACCGAGGAGTCGGGCGAGCAGCCTGCATCCGGCGCGACCAGCGACGCGGCATCCGATCGTGACCGACAGGCTGGCAGCGCCGGCGCAGGCGGCCTCGAACTGGTCGATGTGCGGGTGCGTCGTGGTGAACGGGTCGTCGTCGACGGCGTGCACCTCGAAGCACGGGCGGGCCGGGTCGTCGCCGTGACGGGCGAGAGCGGGGTCGGCAAGTCGACCCTGTTCGCGGCCATCCTGGGTTTCGTCGACGCCGAGGGCGAGATCCGTCTCGACGGGCGACCGCTCGGGGGAGACCGGTCGGGCATCGCGTGGGCGGGGCAATCACCGACGCTCTTCGCCGGTTCGATCGCCGAGAACGTGCGACTCGGCGATGAATCGGCCCCGCCCGACCTGCTCTGGCGCGCGCTTCGGCTCGCGGGTGTCGATGTCGACCCCGAGCGCAGCCTCGGGCCGGGCGGCGCCGGACTGTCGGGCGGACAGGCGCAGCGCGTCGCGACGGCGAGGGCCATCCATCGCCTGCTTGCGCGCGACGGCCGCCTGCTGCTCCTCGATGAGCCGAGCTCGGCGCTCGACGCCGAACGCGAGGCCGAACTCGGTCGCAGCCTGCGAGAGGTCGCGGGCGAGGGCCGTGCCGTCGTCGTGGCAACGCACCGCCGTGCGCTCGTCGAGGTGGCCGACACCGTGGTCGACCTGGCGGTGGCGCATGCCTGAGTCCACCCGTGCCGTGCTGCGGAGCGCGATTCCGAGCCTTCGGCGATTGCTGCCATCCGTGATCTTCGGCATCGCATCTGCCGGGTCGAGCGTGGCGCTGCTCGCCGCCTCAGCCTGGCTGATCGCACGCGCCGCCGAGCAGCCGCCCGTGTTGTACCTCTCGCTCGGCATCGTCGGCGTGCGCGCGTTCGCGCTGGGCCGTGCGGTGTTCCGCTATCTCGAACGCCTCACGGGTCACGACGCCTCGTTCCGTCAACTCGCGGTCATTCGAGCCGGAGTGTTCGAGCGGATGATCCCGGTCGCACCCGACGGACTCGCCTCGAGTCGCCGTGGTGATCTCCTCGACCGGTTCGTGGGCGACGTCGACGAGTTGCAGAACGTGCCGCTGCGGGTGGTGCAACCCATCGTCAGCGCGGTCGTGGTGCTCACCCTCGCGGTCGCCGCGGTGTCGTTGCTCGCGCCGGCCTCGGCTGCGGCGCTGCTCACGTGCCTGGTTCTCGGCATCGGCGCGACCCTGCTCGTGCAGCGGTGGGCCGCCACGCGAGCCGAGCGCACGCTCGCGCCGCTCCGCGGCGAGTTGCAGGCTGCGACCGTCGAACACGTGCAGGCGCTCGACGTGCTCGTCGCCTACGACGCGGCGGCCGCCGGCCGGCGCCGCATCGAGGCCATCGGGTCGCGCCTTGCTCGAGCGACGCGGTCCAGGGCCGCGGCGGCGGGCGCGGCATCCGCTGCCATGACCGCCGTCGGCGGGTTCGCGGTCGCCGCGAGCCTCGCATCTGCGATACCGCTCCTCGAGTCGGGACGCATCGACGGGCCCACGTTCGCGGTGCTCTGCCTGGTGCCGCTCGCGATCGCCGAGGCGGCCGCAGCGATCCCGCTCGCGTCGAGCGCGTGGCGCCTTGCGCGGTCGAGCGCCGAGCGGGTCGCCCACGCGGTGCCGGCAGAGGTGCCCGCGGAGCTTCCCACCTCGCCACCGGATCCCGCGAGCCCTCCGGCGGCGAACCTCCCGCCCGCGATCGCGCTGCGCGATCTCACCGCCGCATGGCCGGCCTCCGGTCAGGGGCGGGATGGCTCGACGGTCGGGCGGCCGGTTGCGGGCGCCGATCCTCGACCGCCTGCGCTCGCCGGCCTCGATCTCGATCTCGCACCGGGTGAGCGGGTGCTCGTGCGCGGTGAGTCGGGCGCCGGCAAGACCACGCTCGCGCACGTGCTCGTGCGATTCCTCGACTACCGCGGCTCGTACCGCATCGACGGCATCGAGGCGTCGGAGCTCGAACCGGCGGCGGTTCGCCGGCTCATCGGCCTCGTCGAACAGCGACCGTGGCTCTTCGATGAGGATGTGCGGCAGAACCTGCTCTTCGCCCGCGACGCGGCGACCGACGACGAACTCCTCGAGGTGCTCGATCGCGTCGGGCTCGGCGAATGGGTCGCGGAACGCGGCGGGCTCGACGCGAAGGTCGGCGAGCGCGGCGCGCTCGTGTCGGGCGGCCAGGCGCAGCGTATCTCGCTCGCGCGCGCGATGCTGGCCCGGTTCCCGGTGCTCGTGCTCGACGAGCCGACGGCGAACGTCGACCCCGCGCGCGCCGATGCGCTGCTTCGGGACCTCACGGATGCCGCAGCCCGTGACGGCGCCACGGTCGTGCTCATCTCGCACACCCCGGTCGACGAGGCCGTCGTCGACCGGGTCGTGACCCTCGATGCCGGGCGGGACGTTTCGCGCGGTCCCCTTCCGATCGCAGAGCCGGTGCGCTAACGTTCACCGGCAACGGCGGGCGCTTCACGACGATCCGCTGCGGCCGCGGTCGACGATGACCGCGGCGAGCACAACCCTCCGACGAAGGAGCAACTGTGAATCATCGAAACCGAAACACGATGCGAATGGGCGCCCTCGCAGCGTCGGTCGCGGTCTGCGGCGCGATCGCGATCGCGATGCCCGCCCAGGCGGCCGTCCCAACAGATACCAAGGAACTGCGCGATGCCGTGACGGTCGAGGGCGTGATGAGTCACCTCGACGCGTTCCAGGCGATCGCGGATGCGAACGGCGACAATCGAGCCGCCGGCACCGCCGGCCATGAGGCATCCCTCGCATACGTGCAGGAGCTCCTCGACGGGGCAGGCTACGACACGTGGACGCAGCCGTTCTCCTACGAGCGCACCGACTTCGGCGACTCCACCCTCGAGCAGATCGGCCCGAACCCCGCGGTCTACGTGCTTGGCGTCGACTACTTCCCGATGGACTTCTCGGGCGAGGGCAACGTCACCGCGTCCGTCACCGCCGTCGATGTGAACCTCGGTGGCGACCGTGCCTCCACGAGCGGTTGTGAGGCGGCCGACTTCGCCGGCTTCCCGGCGGGCGACATCGCGCTGATCCAGCGAGGCTCGTGCGCCTTCGCCGTGAAGGCCGACAACGCGGCCGCCGTCGGTGCATCCGGTGTGATCATCTTCAACCAGGGCAACGACGTGCCGGGCGACGACCGCCTCGGTCTGTTCGGCGGCACACTCGATGAGCCTGTGCGAAGCATTCCCGTGGTGAGCGCGCCGTTCGATCTCGGTGCGGAATGGGCGACCACGCCCGACCTCGAAATGCGGCTCAACCTCGAGGCCGAGATCGTGACGGTGAACACCGAGAACCTGTTCGCCGACACGCGGACCGGGCGCACCGACCGCACCGTCGTCGTGGGCGGGCACCTCGACGGCGTCGCCGAGGGCCCAGGCATCAACGACAACGGATCGGGCACCGCGTCGATGCTCGAAACGGCGCTCGCGATGGCCGAACTCGGCATCGAACCTGAGAACCGGGTGCGGTTCGCATTCTGGAGCGGAGAGGAAGACGGCCTGATCGGGTCGAGCTACTACGTCTCGCACCTCTCGAAGTCCGAGATCAAGGGCACCGCGCTGAACCTCAACTTCGACATGGTGGGCTCGGTCAACGCGGTGAACTTCGTCTACGACGGCGATGGCGACGCGTTCGGCACGTCGGGACCGAACGGTTCGGCCGTCATCGAAGACGTCTTCACCGATTTCTTCGACAGCCAGGGCGCGCACTCGGCACCGACCGCGTTCGACGGACGCAGCGACTACTTCGGCTTCATCGAGGCGGGCATCCCCGCGGGCGGCCTGTTCACCGGGGCCGAGGGCATCAAGTCAGCCGAGGAGAAGGAGCTCTTCGGCGGCGTCGCCGGCGAGCCGTACGACCCGTGCTACCACGCGGAGTGCGATGACATCGACAACATCGACGAGGACACCCTCGGGCTGAACGCCGATGCGATCGCGCATGCCACGCTCACCTTCGCCGAAACGACCTCGGCGGTCAACGGCACGGCCAAGGGCAAGGCGGTCGGCCACTTCGACCCGCAGTTCAAGGGCAACCACGTGCTGCGCTGATCACGCGAACGGAAGGAACGGAGCGGGGCGGTGCGAGCAATCGCACCGCCCCGTTCCGCGTCTGGCGCGTCGTAGGGTGAAAGCGTGCCGCGCCGTATCCGATCCCGCCAGCTCGCCGCATGGCGCGATCCCGAACTCGTCTTCGAGGCTCGGTTCGCGGATGCGCCGTATGCCGTGTGGCTCGATGGGGGAGCGGATGCCGCGTCGGGCGTGAGCATCCTCGCCGCAGTGCACGCCGCGAGCGAGTTCGTCACGGCCGACGCCGCACGCGGTACAGTGACGCGCGGCACGCCCGCCGCTGTCGTCGGCGTGCAGGTCACGCGCGAGGCATCCATCTTCGACGTCCTCGCCGAGCACCTCGGCGAGGTGGTCACCCGGGATACGACAGCAGCCGGCGCGCTCGGCTGGTTCGGGTGGTTCGGCTACGAACTCGGGGGCCGCCTCAACGACGTGCCGATCGAGAAGGCCGAGACACCGGATGCCGCGTTCCTCTTCGTCGACCGGGCGGTCGTCTTCGATCACGGCGCCCGCGTAGTGCGACTCGTGTGGCTGGAGCCCGGACTCGAGGACGGGGCGGAGCTGCGGCGCTGGGCCGACGACCTCGAGGCGGCAATCGCCGCGCTCGGCGAAGGGCCGGCCGTCGCGAGTCGTGGCTCGACGCCCGGGCTACCGACCGCTGCACGCGAGCCGGCTGCCGCAGCCGCCGTGCGCTGGCGACACGACCCGACGCGCTACGCCGAGCTCATCGCCGAGTGCCAGGCGGCCATCATCAGGGGCGATGCCTACCAGCTCTGCCTCACGAACCGTGTCGACGTCGACGTGCACCCCGATCCGGCCGCGGCGTACCTGGCCCTGCGGGCATCCAGTCCGAGCCACCACGGCGGTTACCTCCGCTTCGGAGACATCGCCCTCCTCAGTGCATCGCCAGAGCTGTTCCTGCACGTGAGCGCCGATGGGCTGGTGTCGACCAAGCCGATGAAGGGCACGAGGCCGCGCGGTGCGAGCGCAGCCCGTGATGCGGCGCTGCGCCGCGAGCTCATCGAGAGCGACAAGGAACGCGCCGAGAACCTCATGATCGTCGACCTGATGCGCAACGACCTCGGCCGCATCGCCGAACTCGGAACGGTCTCGGTGCCGAGCCTGCTCGAGGTCGAGGAGTACGCCCACGTGCACCAACTCGTGTCGACGGTGCAGGCACGGCTGCGGCATCCGCTCACCGCCCTCGATGTCGTGCGGGCCGCGTTTCCGGCCGGCTCGATGACCGGTGCGCCGAAGCGCAGCGCCATGACCATCCTGCACGCGCTCGAGGGCGGCCCTCGCGGCGTGTACTCGGGCGCCTTCGGCTACCTCGCGGTCGACGGCAGCGCCGATCTCGCGATGGTGATCCGCTCCATCGTGATCACGCCTTCGGGGGCGAGCATCGGCACGGGCGGCGGCATCACCGCCCTCTCGGTGGCCGACGAGGAGATCGAGGAGACGAGGGTGAAGGCGAGGGCGCTGCTCGCAGTCCTGGGCGCGGCATCCGGCACCGCTGAGTGAGTAGGCTTGATCTCCGGGTGCGCGCCCGCGATCCGGCGTGTCCCGAAGAGGCGGGCTGAACCCGCAGCGTCTCGCAGCGACACACGATTGAGAGTCACGTGGCACACGATCACGACCAGGCAGGCACCGAGCACGGCGCATACGACTTCGCCGCCCTGCAGGCGAAGTGGCTCCCCGTGTGGGACGAGCTCGAGCCCTTCCGCGCCGGCCGGCCCGGCGACACCCGGCCGCGCAAGTACATCCTCGACATGTTCCCGTACCCGTCGGGAGACCTGCACATGGGGCACGCCGAAGCGTTCGGCTACGGCGACACGGTGGCCAGGTACTGGCGGCACCAGGGCTTCGACGTGCTGCACCCGGTCGGCTGGGACTCGTTCGGCCTGCCCGCCGAGAACGCGGCAATCAAGCGCGGCATCGATCCTCGCGGGTGGACCTACGACAACATCGAGCAGCAGAAGCACTCGTTCCGCCAGTACGCGCCGTCGTTCGACTGGTCTCGCGAACTGCACACGAGCGACCCCGAGTACTACAAGTGGAACCAGTGGCTGTTCCTGAAGCTCTACGAGAAGGGCATCGCCTACCGCAAGGCCGGCCTCGTGAACTGGTGTCCCAACGACCAGACCGTGCTCGCGAACGAACAGGTCATCGACGGGCACTGCGAGCGCTGCGGCTTCGTGGTGACGAAGAAGGCCCTGACGCAGTGGTACTTCCGGGTCACCGACTACGCCGACCGCCTGCTCGACGATCTGAACCAGCTCGAGGGGGCGTGGCCGTCGAAGGTCATCTCGATGCAGCGCAACTGGATCGGCCGCTCGTCGGGCGCCGATGTCGAGTTCGAGATCGAGGGGCGCGATGAGCGTGTCTCGGTCTTCACGACCCGACCCGACACGCTTTGGGGCGCCACGTTCATGGTCGTCGCGCCCGACGCCGACCTGGCCGCAGAACTCGCGGCCGGGGCATCCGACGAGGTGCAGGCGCGCTTCCAGGACTACCTCGACTCGGTGCGTGCAGAGAGCGACATCGACCGGCTCTCGACCGAACGCCCGAAGACCGGCGTGTTCCTCGAGCGGTACGCGATCAACCCGGTCAACGGCGAGCGCCTGCCGATCTGGGCGGCCGACTACGTGCTCGCCGACTACGGGCACGGTGCGATCATGGCGGTGCCCGCGCACGACCAGCGCGACCTCGATTTCGCGCGGGCGTTCGAGCTTCCGGTGCGCGTCGTGGTCGACACGAACGCGCCGGTCACCGGCGTCATCCCGGTGATCCCGCTCGACGAGCACGGCGAGCCGATGCTGCCAGACGACCTGCCGCTGAGCGACCCCGCCGACACCGGCATCGCGCTGGCCGGCGAAGGACGCCTCGTCAACTCGGGCCCGCTCGACGGAATGTCGAAGTCGAACGCGATCCGCCGCGTCATCGAATTGCTCGAGCAGCGCGGCCTCGGCCGCGCCGCGAAGAACTTCCGTCTGCGCGACTGGCTCATCTCGCGCCAGCGCTACTGGGGCACCCCGATCCCGATCATCCACTGCGCCGAGTGCGGCGAGGTGCCGGTGCCCGAGAGCGAGCTGCCGGTGAAGCTGCCGGATGCCGCGGGCCTCGACCTGAAGCCGAAGGGCACGAGTCCGCTCGGCGCCGCCGACGACTGGGTGAACGTCGCCTGCCCGAACTGCGGGGGGGCTGCGCGCCGGGACTCCGACACGATGGACACGTTCGTCGACAGCTCGTGGTACTACCTGCGCTACCTGAACCCCACCGACGACACCCGCGCGTTCGACCCGGCCGAGGCCGAGAAGTGGCTGCCCGTCGACCAGTACGTGGGCGGAGTCGAGCACGCGATCCTGCACCTGCTCTACTCGCGCTTCATCACGAAGGTGCTCTTCGACCACGGCTACCTGAGCTTCACCGAGCCGTTCACGTCGCTCCTGAACCAGGGCATGGTCATCATGGACGGCGCGAAGATGTCGAAGTCGAAGGGCAACCTCGTCGAGTTCGCCGCAGAGCTGGGCGCGCACGGGGCCGACGCACTGCGCGTGACCCTGGCGTTCGCCGGCCCACCCGAAGACGACATCGACTGGGCGGATGTCTCGCCGGTCGGCGCCGCGAAGTTCCTCGCGCGTGCCTGGCGCATCTCGGGCGAGGTCACGTCGAGCCCCGACATCGAATGGAAGACGGGCGACACGGCACTGCGCCGCATCACGCACCGCCTGCTGGCCGATGCACCCGCCCTCGTCGAGGCGTTCAAGTTCAACGTGGTGGTCGCACGGCTCATGGAACTCGTGAACGCGACGCGCAAGGTCATCGACTCGGGCGCAGGGCCCGCGGATGCCGCGGTGCGCGAGGCCGCGGAGGTCACCGCGATGATCCTCGACCTGTTCGCGCCGTACACCGCCGAAGACATGTGGCAGCGCCTCGGCTACGAGCCGAGCGTCGCCCTGGTGACCTGGCGCAAGGCCGACCCCGCCCTGCTCGTCGCCGAGTCGGTGACGGCCATCGTGCAGGTCGACGGCAAGGTGCGCGACCGCCTCGAGGTCTCGCCGAAGGTCGCGGCAGAAGAACTCGAAGCGCTCGCCCGCGCATCGGCGGGCGTGGCTCGCGCCGTCGGCGAGCGCGAGATCGTGAACGTCATCGTGCGTCCACCGCGGCTCGTGAACATCGCCACGCGCGGCTGACGACTCGTCCTCGACACCGACGGGTCGGCCTGCTCACTGCACGGCGGTGCGCACGAGGTCGGTGAGCCCGGTCCCGCCCCCGTAGCGTGCGGGCATGCCCGCGAGCCCCGAACCCGACCCGCTCGACCGGCACGACCCGCTCGGCGCCCTCGATCCGGCGGCTCGTCGTGCGGGGCCGCGCGTGCGCATCGCGGTCGGTGCCGCCGTCGTGCTCTTCATCGCCGCGGTGGCCGCCGCGGCGATGCTCTCGTTCGCGGCGAGCGGCGGTGGCGAGCAGGGGGTGATCGAGGCATCCGGCTCCGGATCGGACGCAGGGCCGGTTGACGGAGCGACCGGCGATGGGGCGACCGGCGATCGGGCGGACGGCATCGGCATCGCGCCGCTGCTCGTGCACGTGCTCGGGGCGGTGGCGAAGCCGGGACTCGTCGAGCTCACGTCGGGTGCGCGCGTCGTCGACGCCGTCGCCGCGGCGGGCGGGTTCACCCCCGACGCCGACCCGGCCGGCGTCAACCTCGCGCGTCCGGTCGTCGATGGCGAACAGCTCGTGGTGCTCGCCATCGGGCAGGTGCCGCCGGCGGCAAGCGGTGGTGCACCGGGCACGGGCGGTGCCGCAGCGGGCGACGGCATCGTGCACCT
>DASSBT010000171.1:0-4530 GCA_035698465.1 Agromyces sp.
CCGCTCTCGAACCACGAGCTGCGCATGGACGACGACGTCTACAAGGACGTGCAGGACCAGACCGTCACCGTGACCTTCCCGCTCGTCGGCGCCAAGGCCGAGGCGCTCGGGCTCACGGCGGTGCGTGCGCTCGCCTGGACGACGACGCCGTGGACCCTTCCGACGAACTTCGCACTCGCGGTCGGTCCTGATATCGAGTACGCGGTCGTGCCGGCGGGGCCGAACGGCACCCCCGACGCCACCGTCCTTCGCGAGTCGGCCGGCCGGGCCCCTTCGACACGCTCAGGGAATGTCGACACCGAGGTGCTCGGCGCCGAGTACCTGCTCGCACGCGACCTCGTCGGCAGCTACGCGAAGGAGCTCGGCTACGACTCCGCCGATGCGGCGCGCGCGGCGGTCACCCGCACCGTGCGCGGCACAGAGCTCGAGGGCGTCACCTACGACCGGCTCTTCGACTACTACGCCGACGTCGAGCACTACGGGCTCCAGAACGCGTGGCAGATCCTCGTCGCCGACTACGTGACCACGGAAGACGGCACCGGCGTCGTGCACCTGGCACCTGCCTACGGCGAGGAAGACCAGCGGATCGGCGAAGCGGCCGGCATCCCCGTGGTCATCTCGCTCGATGACGCGGGGCGGTTCCTGCCTGCGGTGACGGATGTCGCGGGCCTGCTGTGGAGCGAAGCGAACAAGCCGCTCACGCAGCTCCTGCGGGGCGAAGGGCGACTTCTTCGCCAGGCGAGCTACGTGCACTCGTACCCGCACTGCTGGCGCTGCCGCAACCCGCTCATCTACCGCGCGGTGTCGAGCTGGTTCATCCGGGTTCCCGAGTTCCGCGACGAGATGGGCGAGCTCAACGAGCAGATCAACTGGGTGCCAGAGAACGTGAAGCACGGCCAGTTCGGCAAGTGGCTCGCCGGCGCCCGCGACTGGTCGATCAGCCGCAATCGCTACTGGGGTTCGCCGATCCCGGTCTGGAAGAGCGACGATCCCGAGTACCCCCGCATCGACGTCTACGGCTCGCTCGAGCAGATCGAGCGCGACTTCGGCACCCTGCCGCGAAACAGTGCGGGCGAGCCCGACCTGCACCGCCCGTACATCGACGACCTCACCCGACCGAACCCCGACGACCCGACCGGCCGTTCGACGATGCGGCGCATCCCCGACGTGCTCGACGTGTGGTTCGATTCGGGCTCGATGCCCTATGCGCAGGTGCATTACCCGTTCGAGAACAAGGAGTGGTTCGACACCCACAACCCGGCCGACTTCATCGTCGAGTACATCGGCCAGACGCGCGGATGGTTCTACACCATGCACGTGCTGTCGACCGCGCTGTTCGGCCGCCCCGCGTTCAAGAACGTGGTGAGCCACGGCATCGTGCTGGGCTCCGACGGGCAGAAGATGTCGAAGTCGCTGCGCAACTACCCCGACGTGAACGAGGTGTTCGACCGGGATGGATCCGACGCGATGCGCTGGTTCCTGATGTCGAGTTCGGTGCTCCGCGGCGGCAACCTCATCGTCACCGAGGAGGGCATCCGCGAGGGCGTGCGCCAGCTCATGCTCCCACTCTGGAGCACGTGGTACTTCTTCTCGCTGTACGCCAACACGGCCCGCGCTTCGACAGGCTCAGCGAGCGAGGGGTACGAGGCATCCCGCCGCACCGATTCGGCCGACGTGCTCGACCGGTACCTGCTGGCGAAGCTCGGCGAGCTCGTGAGCGCCGTGACCGCCGACCTCGAGGCGTTCGACTCACCGCTTGCCGCGGCGAAGCTGCGTGACTTCGGTGATGTGCTGACGAACTGGTACGTGCGCCGCTCGCGCGAGCGGTTCTGGAACGGGGTCTCAGACGACGCGTCGACGGGGCTCGGCAACCGCCCTTCGACGGGGCTCAGGGACCGCTCCACCGAGGCGTTCGACACCCTCTTCACCGTGCTCGAGACGCTCACCAGGCTCGCAGCGCCACTGCTGCCGCTCGTGAGCGAGAAGATCTGGCGCGGGCTCACCGGCGGGCGCAGCGTGCACCTGGCCGAATGGCCCGACGCCTCGGAGTTCCCGTCCGATCCGGCGCTCACCGCCGCGATGGACGCCGTGCGCGAGATCAGCTCGAGTGCGCTCGCGCTGCGGAAGCAGGCTGGGCGAAGGGTGCGGTTGCCGCTCGCGAACCTCACGGTGGTCTCGACGGATGCCGCTGCCCTCAGCCCGTTCGAGGGCATCCTCCGTGACGAGCTCAACGTGAAGTCGGTCGAGCTCGTGCAGTTTGACGGATCGAGCGCAGAGGCCTTCGGCGTCACCAAGCGCCTGAGCGTGAACGCGCGCGCGGCAGGACCGCGTCTCGGCAAATCGGTGCAACAGGCGATCACGGCGGCGCGCCAGGGCGACTGGGCGCTCGAAGGCGACACCGTCGTCGCCGGCGGGATCGCCCTTGAAGCGGGCGAATACGAACTCGTGCTCGAGGCGGGCGGCTCTGGCGACGGATCGAGCGCGCTCGCGCTCCTCTCCGACGGCGGATTCGTCATCCTCGACACCGAGACCACGCCAGAGCTCGAGGCCGAGGGCCTAGCTCGCGACATCGTGCGCGCGGTGCAGGAGGCCCGCAAGGCCGCCGGGCTCGAAGTGGGCGATCGGATCCGCCTCGGCCTCACCCTCGACGAGCAGGGCGCCGACGCCGCCGGAGGGCACCGCGAGCTCATCGCCCGCGAGACCCTCGCCGTCGAACTCGACATCGCGAGCGCCGTCGACGTCTCGGGCGCAGCGGCGGCCCGTGCGGTCGGCCAGGGCTCGTCACTCCTCGTAGACCTGGAGAAGCTGTGACCGACGCGTCCGACGCATTCGACCCGGCAGACGCACGTGATGCCGCCGACGCCGTCTACGACGAGCTCATCGCCCGCGTGGGCGAGGGTTCGCCGCAGCCGCGCCTCGCGCCCACCCGACGTGCGGTCGAGTTGCTCGGTGACCCGCACCGCGCCGCGCCCGTCGTGCACATCACCGGCACCAACGGCAAGACCTCGACCAGCCGCATGATCGAGAGCATGCTCCGCGCCTCCGGGCTTCGAACGGGCCTCCTGTCGAGCCCGCACCTCGAGCGATTCACCGAACGGATCCGCATCGACGGCGAATCCATCTCCGACGAGGCGGTCGCGCGCAACTGGGAGGAGATCCTGCCGTTCATCGCGATCGTCGACGCCGAGCTGGAGGGCGCGGGCGACGAGCCGCTGACCTTCTTCGAAGCGTTGACCGTGCTCGCGTTCGCGTGCTTCGCCGATGCCCCGGTCGACGTCGTCGTGCTCGAGGTCGGCATGGGAGGGGAGTGGGACTCGACGAATGTCGCCGACGGGCAGGTCGCCGTGTTCACGCCGATCGATCTCGACCACCAGGCCCGACTCGGCACGAGCATCACCGAGATCGCACGCACCAAGTCGGGCATCGTCAAGCCCGCGGCATCCATCGTCTCCGCGAAGCAGCCCGACGCGGCGCTCACCGTGCTCGAGGAGGCCGCCGAACTCACCGAGTCGACGCTCGCCGTCGAGGGCGACGCGTTCGACGTGCTCGAGTCGCGCGTCGCGGTCGGTGGTCAGCTCGTCTCGATCCGCGGGCTCGCGGGGGAGTACCGCGATATCGCGCTGCCCCTGTTCGGCCGCCACCAGGCCGAGAACGCCGCGGTCGCCATCGCGGCCGTCGAGACCTTCATCGGCGGTGGTGCGGTTCGCCTCGCCGCCGAGGTCGTCGAGGGCGGACTCGCCGCGGCCGCGTCACCCGGACGCCTGCAGACCGTCGGCACCGAACCCGTCGTGATCGTGGATGCCGCGCACAACCCGCATGGGGCGAGGGCGCTCGTCGCGGCGCTCGAGGAGTACTTCGACTTCGACGAGATCGCCTTCGTGTTCGGCGTACTGGGCGACAAGGATGCGGTCGGCATCGTCGACGTGCTCGCCGGCGCCGGCACCCGGTTCTTCATCACGAGGCCCGACTCGGATCGCGCGCGCGACGTCGACGATCTCGCCGCCGTCGTGGCCGCGCGAGTCGGCGCCGAGAATGTGCAACTGGCCGAGCGACTCGACGACGCACTCGACGAGGCCAGGGCCTGGGCCACCGACGCGCCGAAACGCGCCGTGGTCGTCACCGGGTCGATCGCCCTCGTGGGCGAGGTCATGTCGATCGCCGCCGACCGGGGCTGGGGCCGCTCGTGAGCAATTCCGCGACGTCAGCTCCCGACCCCGGACACGGTCGGCCGCACCGCACGTCGGCCGAGCCCCGGTCGCTTCGGCAGATCCTCGCGTCGATCCTGCTGACGTTCGAGATCGTCGTCGTGTTCCTGGCCGCGCTGGTGATCTGGGGCCTTGCGCCCACGCAGAACAGCACCTTCGGGCTCCCGCCGTGGGTCGCACTCGTCGCAGGAGGCGTGTTGATCATCGGGCTCATCGCGACGATCGGGCTGCTGCGGCATCCGTGGGCCTACGCGGTCGGCTGGGTGCTGCAGGGGCTCATCATCGCCGCGGGGTTCCTCAATCCGGCGATGTTCTTCGTCGGCGC
>DASSBT010000172.1:0-3079 GCA_035698465.1 Agromyces sp.
GTGCTCCACTCCCCCGCGGCACCGGTCGAACGCATCGACGCCGACGTGCGCAACCTCGTTCGCGACATGTTCGAGACGATGGATGCCGCGCCCGGCGTCGGGCTGGCCGCCCCGCAGGTCGGGGTGCCGCTCCGGCTCTTCACCTACGGCTGGGTCGACGAGACCGGCAACCGGTGGCGCGGCGTGGCGATCGACCCCGAGCTGTGGATCTCACCGCCGCCGGCCGGGGCCCCCGATCCCGACGACGAGTCAGAGGGGTGTCTCTCGTTTCCCGGCGAGCGGTTCGGGCTGCGACGAGCCGAGCGTGCCATCCTCCGTGCCACCGACCTCGACGGCACATCGTTCGAGATCGCGGCAGAGGGCTGGCTCGCGCGCATCTTCCAGCACGAGTACGACCACCTCGACGGCACCCTCTACACCGATCGCCTCGGGGAGCGCGACCAGCGCCTCGTCGCGAAGATCAGCAGGAAGCTCGGTTGGGGAACCCCTGGTGCGTCGTGGATGCCGGGAGTCGACCACCTCGAGGATTGAGCAGCAGCGGCATCCGGATGCCGCATCGCACGTCACTCAGACGACGGCACGGATACCCGCCGCAACCAGTGCGGCAACCGCCACGACCACGATGAACGGCACCCGCAACGCGAAGAGCGCCGCCGCCACGACGACCGCGGGGACACGGGCGTCGACGCCGATCGCCTGACCCGCACCGAGGGTCTGCACCGCGATGAGCGCAGCGAGGAGCGCCACCGTGAGCAGGTCGGCGATGCGGGCGGGCCGCTCCCGCTCGAGCAGCCCGGCGGGCACGAGGTAGCCGCCGAGCTTCAACGCCAGCGTCGCGGCCGACGCGATCAGGATGATGTGCCACGTCGTCACGTTGCCCGCCTCCTCGAGAAGAGATCGAACCAGCCGACCGCGAACGCCACGACTGCCGCGACGAGCACGGGCAATCCGGGCATGAGCACCGGCGTGGTGAGGGTGGCGACGAGAGCCGCGCCGACCGCGACCGCGCCGGCCTGGAACTTCTTGAGGCGCGGCCAGAGGAGCCCGAGGAAGGCGGCGGCGGCCGCGGCATCCAGGCCCCATGCGCGCGTGTCGCCGAGTGCGTCGCCGATGAGCGCACCGGCCAGGGTCGTGAGGTTCCAGCCGATGAAGATCACGACGCCGGTGACCCAGAAGCCGGTGCGGGCGGAGCGATCCTCGGACTGCGCGAGCGCCACCGCCGTCGACTCGTCGATCGTGACCCACGCCGCAGCGACACGAAGGACGGGGCCACCGGTATCGACCACCGGCTTCATTCGCATGCCGTAGACGACGTTCCGGATGCCGAGGAGTGCCGCCGTGGCGATCGCCGAACCGCCCGCCGCCACGCCGCCGCTCGCGAGCACGCCGATGAGGGCGAACTGCGACCCGCCCGTGAACATCACCAGGCTGAGGAAGCAGGTCTGCCAGATGTCGAGGCCGGCTGCCACCGCGAGCGCGCCGAACGAGATGCCGTACGCGGCGGTTGCGACCCCCACGGCGAGGCTGTCGCGAATCGCAGTGCGGCGAAGGTCTGGCTCGGGAGGCGTCGCCTGCTCCGCCACGAGACCCCTCCTGAATCGACGAAGGCCGCCCGGTGCTTCCCGGACGGCCACTCTGCTCCCCCACTTGGACTCGAACCAAGAACCTATCGGTTAACAGCCGATTGCTCTGCCAATTGAGCTATGGAGGATCGCTTGTTCAGCAGAGACACTCTAGCAAAGCAAGTGGCGGACTCCCAATTCGAGGCGGGTTCGACGCCGGGTTCGAGGGCGGGCCCGACGCTGCGTGCATCGCGATCATGCCGTCGGGCCGCCGTCGAGTTCGTCGATCACGGCGTGGCCGTCGTCGAGTGCACCCGCCAGTGCCATCACGTACGGATGCCGCGGATCGTCGAACACCTCGTCGATGGTGCCCAGCGCGGCCAGCTCTCCACGGTCGAGTACCGCGACGCGGTCGGCGGTGCGGCGGAGCACCGGAAGGTCGTGGCTGATGATGAGGGCCGAGAACGTGTGCTGTTCGCGCAACTCGAGGATGAGCTGGGCGACCACGTCGCGCACCGTGAGGTCGATGCCGGCGGTCGGCTCATCGGCGATGAGCACCGATGGGCCGAGCACCAGCGCCCGCGCGAGCGCGACGCGTTGCCGCTGACCGCCGCTCAACTCGTAGGGGTACTTCTCGAGCATGCTGAGCGAGAGCCGCACGCCATCGATCATGGTGGCGATGCGCGTCTCGAGCGCCTTGCGGTTGTAACGCCGGTCGCGCTCGAGGATCGGTTCGCCCACGATCTCGGAGACGGTGCGGTCTGCGGGAAGGTTCGCCGCGGCATCCTGCGCCATGTAGCCGACGTGGAACTGGTACTCGGGAACCTTGCGTCGAGCAAGGCCGCGCAGCCGATGCCCGAGCACGGTCGCCTCACCCCCGGTGATGACCGGAGCGACATCCGAATGTCGAGGATCGAACGCGACACCTGCGAGCACCTGCGCGAGCGTGCTCTTTCCGCTGCCTGCGCTGCCGAGCAATCCGAGCACCTCGCCAGGGGCGATCGTGAGCGTGAGGCCGTGCAGCGCGACGTGTGCCGGACTGGCGCCGTGCGCAGGGTACTCGAGCGTGAGATCGCTCAGCACGATCGGGAACCCGTGCGCAGCTCCACGCATCAGCCGGCCTCCCGAAGACGCCGCAGTTCGGCCCTGCGTTCCGCCTGGGCGATCGGGTCGGGCACGGGAAGCGAGGCCAGCAGTCGCTGTGTGTACGCGTCTTCGGGATCGCCCAGCACCTCGGCCCCGGTGCCCTCCTCGACGAGTTCGCCGCGATAGAGCACGGCGATGCGGTCGGCGAGCAGGTCGACGACCGCGAGGTCGTGGCTGATGAACAGGGACGCGAAGCCGAACTCCTGCTGCAGCTCCCGGAACAGCTCGAGCACCCGCGCCTGCACCGACACGTCGAGCGCTGACACGCTTTCGTCGGCGATGATCAGCTTCGGCCGCAGCGCCAAGGCGCGTGCGATACAGACGCGCTGGCGTTGGCCACCGGAGAATTCGTGCGGGTAAAGCTCCATCTG